>NZ_JBYCLE010000624.1:0-1165 GCF_057473765.1 Mycobacterium sp. TH-M106
GTTCGGGCCGACGCTGACGACGCGGTCCACCAGATGCGGGTGACCAGCCGCAAGATCCGCAGCCTGCTGCGGGTCTCCCCGAACTCGTTCGGGCTGAACGGCAAGACCTGGATCCTCGACGAGCTCCGCGAGCTGGCCGGCGTGCTGGGTATCGCCCGAGACGCCGAGGTGCTTGCCCAGCGCTATCAGCTGGCCCTGGACCGGCTGCCACCCGAGCTGGTACGCGGTCCGATCGCCGAACGCCTGGTCGGTGGCGCGCGGCGGCGGTATCGAACCGGCCTGAAGCGGTCCCTGATCGCGCTGCGGTCGACGCGATACTTCGCGCTGCTCGACGCGCTGGACGCAGTGGTGACCGGCTCGGCACCGACCGGGTCCGATGCCGAAACCGCGCCGGTGGACCTCGATGCCGCCTACAAACGTGTGCGGAAGGCAGCCAGGGCCGCGGCCCAAGCCGCCGAAGAAGACCGTGACAAAGCTCTGCACCAAACGCGCATCAGCGCCAAGCGGCTGCGTTACACCGCGGCGGCGACCGGAGCGACCAGGGTGGCCGAGCAGGCCAAGTTCATCCAGACGCTGCTCGGTGACCATCAAGACAGCGTGGTCAGTCGCCAGCACCTGTCCCGGGAGGCCGCTGCCGCCCACGCCGCCGGGGAAGACACCTTCACCTACGGTCTGCTCTACCAGCAGGAGGCGGACCTGGCCCGCAGTTGTCGTGAGCAGCTCGACGCGGCACTGCGCAAGCTCGACAAGGCGGCGCGCAAGGCCCGCAGGTGAAGCCGCCCCGGCAGGGCGGGCGAGTTGGCCTGTAAGCCGGATTCTGTTCCACACCGCCATGCCTGGCGGTGCAGCGGCGACCATCCATCTGGACACACCGTCGCCGGGTGCCTCAAGCGGCCTACCCGCAGACTCGGGCGAGCAACCCTCGGACGCCTGCGCGACCGCACCGCAGTGCGGCCTTCTTGGCCTTGCTTCGGGTGGGGTTTGCCGAGCCATCCCGGTCACCCGGAATGCTGGTGCGCTCTTACCGCACCGTTTCACCCTTACCACCGGGCCAGCTAGCGCCAGCTCGGTGGCGGTCTGTTTTCTGTGGCACTTTCCCGCGAGTCACCTCGGATTGCTGTTGGCAATCACCCTGCTCTGTGAAGTCCGGACTTTCCTCGACCCG
>NZ_JBYCLE010000625.1:0-4707 GCF_057473765.1 Mycobacterium sp. TH-M106
CTCGGCCGTCGGGGGTCAGCGTCAGCCCCTCCAGCGCGTTGTTGCGTCGCGGCCCGCTGCGCTGCGTCGACATGGCCAGATTGGCCGGCATGGTGAACCGGCCCAGGTAGCTGCCGTCAAGCCCGGCGATCCGCACCCACGGGTCAGCTAGCACCGGACCGACCGGGGTGTCGGTGAGCCGCTCGCCCTCCGATGACCAATACAGCCGCTGCCGGCGCGCGTCGAAGGCGATGCCCTCCGGGTCGGGCGGCACGACCGGCGGCGACCTGCGCAGCGCGAGCGGGCCGAACGGGCGGCCGTCCTCGTCCAGCAGCGGGTGTGTGCCAGTGACAGCTAATTCGTCAATACGGTTGCCGGACAAGATGATTCGCACCGTGTAGAACCGGGCTGGGTTTTTCGCGGAACGGTCGTCGCTGATGACGTAGTAGCGGTCGCGGCCAGGGTCGTAGCTGATGCCGGACAGCCCGCCGATGACGGTGCTGTCGAATGTCGCACCCGGGGCGATCCGCGCCTGGCCGAGATAGGTCAGCGCCGGCTGAGCCGGGGCGGTACGCGTCGGCGCGCACCCGGCCAGGCACAACGTGCACATCAACAGTGTTGTGGCCATCGGCGCAGGTGCCACGTCTCGAGCTTACGGCCTGCCAGTAGGCTGTCGAGGCGACAAGCCGATCAAAGGAGTAGCAGCATGGCGTGGTTCCTCGGGCTGCAAGGACCGCCCAACAAGGCCGGCCAGTCACCGACCTACGAACTGCACGAGTCAGCCGACGTCGAACAGATCGCCCAGGAGATGGCCGACGCGGGGGCCGCCGATCACACGGTCGTGGTCCCGGCCGTCTTTCACAGCCCGCGCCGCCAGCAGGTCACCCTCTACATTCGGCCGGCCGCCTGGGGAGCGTGGGCGTTCTACCAGATGACCGACGAAGAGCGCCGAGACATGATGGCCGCCAACCCGCTGATCACCGCGATCGCACAGGCCCAGGCGGCCAAGCAGCAGCCGAGACCTCGGCAACCTCAGCAGCCGCAGCAGCCGCAGCAGCCACCGGGTCCGGCTGTGCTCCCCAGGCTCGACTGACGGACCCCCAGGCCTCGGCCGACGGCGAGACCATCGCGCTGGCAGAGCAGTTCTCGATCATGTGACGCGGCACGCTTCAACAGGTGCTCCCCCGGGTGGACTCGAACCACCAACCCTTCGGTTAACAGCCGAATGCTCTGCCAATTGAGCTACAGGGGACTGTTTATCCAACTGTCCATGCGGACTGCGGACGACTCTAGCGCATCGGCAGCACAACGACGGGGTCAGGCCAGCCCAAATACACGCGGGTCGGCCGTGAGGCAGGATGGAGGGATCCGAGGGATCCACCGCACCGTCTTCTGGAGGAACCGCTGTGATCGGGTATGTCGCCGTGCTGGGGCTGGGTTACGTGCTGGGCGCGAAGGCGGGCCGGCGCCGCTACGAGCAGATCGTCGGCACCTATCGTGCGCTGACCAGCAGCCCGGTCTCCCAGTCGGTGATATATCGAGGGCGCCGGGCCATCGCCAACAGGATCTCCCCCGAGCCAAAGATGGTGGAGCTGACCGAGATCACCGAGATCGGGGACGGCACCAGCGTCGTCGAACCACAACACCCCGACGAGAGCTGACCCGGCCTGACCCGGCCCGGCTCACTCACGCGGTCAGATCGTCGCCGCTGGCCTGCTGCAGCAGGCTGCGCCGATAAGCCTCCATCGCGACTAGGTCACCGAAGAGCGCGTGGTACTCGTCGCTCTGCTCGACCGGTGACATGCGCTGCAACTTGGATTTGACCTCGGCGATCTGGCGGCCCATCCACACTTCCTGCAGCCGGGCCAGCACCCCTGCGACGTAGCGCGGGAGTTTGTCTTCGTCGACCCGGATGGCCTCCACGCCAAGCTCGTTGATCAGGCTCGCCGTCGGCGCCGACGTGGTTTTCCGGCGTACCGTCTCGATCCACTCCCCACCGATGGCACCCGTGGCTCCCGAGCCCGTCCCACCGGCCATGTCGATGGCCGCGTAGACGGCGGCGTAGCCGGGGTGGGTGAAGCTGTCGGCGGTCAGCGTGTCGAACACCGGCCCGGCCAGCGCCGGGCACTGCAGCGCCGCCTTGAGCGCCTCGCGCTGCGGCCACAGCGTCGGGTCGGCCGGGTCGGGATGCAACACCGCGGGTGCGTCCGGTGCTGGTGCCACGTCGCCGCGAGTCGCCGCGGCCTGCGCTGCTCGGGAGGCGCGGCGACCGGGGCTTCTCCGGTGTCTGACTTCACCGCGCACTCGGCCGATCACCTGAGCGACATCGTCCCAGCCGACCCAGCCGGCGAGCTGGCGTGCGTACTCGTCGCGCAGCGTGGAGTCCTTGATCTGGGCGACCATCGGCACGCAGCGGCGCAGCGCCGCCACCCGACCTTCGGCGCTGTCTAGATCCATCTGTGCCAGAGCGGTGCGAATTGCGAACTCGAACAACGGGGTTCGTCGTGCCACCAGGTCGCGAAGCGCCGCGTCGCCGTGCGCCAGCCGCAGATCGCACGGATCCATGCCGTCGACGGCCACCGCGACGAACGACTGCCCGGCCAGGTGCTGCTCGCCGTCGAGCGCTTTCAGTGCCGCCGCCTTCCCCGCTTCGTCGCCGTCGAACACGTAGATCAGCTCGCCTCGAAAGAACTTGTCGTCCATCATCAGTCGCCGCAGCATCGCCAGGTGCTCGTCGCCGAACGCGGTGCCGCAGGCCGCGACGGCGGTGGTGACCCCGGCGGCGTGCATCGCCATCACGTCGGTGTAGCCCTCGACGACAACAGCCTGATGGCCCTTGGCGATGTCACGTTTGGCCAGGTCGATACCGAACAGCGCGTGGGACTTCTTGTACAGCACGGTTTCCGGGGTGTTGACGTATTTGGCTTCCATCGGATCGTCGTCGAACAGCCGACGCGCCCCGAAGCCGATAACCTCTCCGGCCGACGTGCGGATGGGCCACAGCAGCCGACGGTGAAACCTGTCCATCGGCCCGTGGCGGCCCTGGCGGGAAAGGCCGGCTGCTTCCAGCTCGTTGAACTCGAAACCCTTGCGCTGCAGATGTTTCGTCAGACTATCCCAGCCGGGCGGGGCGAATCCGCAGCCGAAGTGCCTGGCCATCGTGGTGTCGAAGTTGCGTTCGGCCAGGTACTTGCGGGCAGGGGCACCTTCGTCGGAATCCAGTTGCGCCGCGTAGAAGTCGACGGCGGCGGTGTTGGCGGCGATCAACCTGCTGCGGCTGCCGCGGTCGCGCTGGATGCTGGTGGCCGCCGCCCCGGTGTAGGTGATGGTGTAGCCGACCCGGTCGGCAAGCAGCTCGACCGCCTCCACGAAGTTGACATGCTCGATCTTCTGCACGAACGCATACACGTCGCCGCCCTCGCCGCAGCCGAAGCAGTGGAAGTGGCCCTGGTTGGGCCGGACGTGAAACGACGGCGATTTCTCGTTGTGGAAGGGGCACAGGCCTTTGAGCGAATCGGCGCCGGCGCGTCTGAGCTGGACGTAGTCGCCGACGACCTCGTCGATCCGGACACGTTCGCGGATCGCGGCGATATCGCGATCGGGGATGCGGCCGGGCACCGGCTCAGTGTAGAGCGTCGCGACCGGGCCGGTACCCGCCGCGCAGCGGCCGGTGCAGCGAGCCGAGCACTTTTGAATCCGCCGGTGCTGCCAGCCAGCTCGCTGCTCAGGTGACCAGGGCCGTTACCGGCTAGGATTCGGGCATGGCCAAGCCCGCAACCGTTGCCGCCTTGTTGTCTGTTTGTGTGGTCGCCATGGGCGCGTGCGGTAACCACCAGCATCCGAGCAGCGAGCCGGGAACCGTGCCGCCGATCCACTCGCCCGCGGCTTCGCCTACCGGCCAGGCCTCGGCGACCAGCGCCGTGCCCAGCACCGAGCCCGGCACCGTGCCCGGCGCCGAAACACTGACGGCTCAGCTGAAGACCGCCGAGGGCCGGCCGGTGGCCACCGCGACCTTCGAGTTCGCCAACGGTTATGCCACCGTCACCGTGAAGACGGTCGCCACCGGCATCCTGGCACCGGGTTTGCACCACATGCACGTCCACTCGGTGGGCAGATGTGAGCCCAACTCGGTTGCCCCGGGCGGTGGCCCGCCCGGAGACTTTCTCTCCGCCGGTGAGCATTACCAAGCGCCCGGGCACACCGGGATGCCCGCCAGCGGCGATCTGAGTTCCCTGCAAACGCGCGACGACGGCGCTGCGCTGCTGGTGACCACCACCGATGCATTCACCAAAGACGACTTGTTGGCAGGTAGCAAGACCGCGCTCATGCTGCACGGCGCCGAATACACCGGCGACGCCGAAAAGCGAGTCGCGTGCGGCGTTATCGGCACCGGGTGACCGTTACATTTGATGTTGGTCATTGTTGGCCAACTGTTGCCGGGGTAACGGTTGCCCGGCCCGGATCGCCGCGTACGTTCCGGCGAGGCGGGCGAGATTCGGTTCCTCGCATCCTTGGCCGGTGTCGGCTACCGGTGCTCACCTGTTGGCTGCCTGGTCCGGTCTGGTTGGCAGCTCTCACCGCGCGATCCTCCGGTCGCGACGCTGTCACACCTTCCCGTCGCCGGGCCGTGAAGCCTTGGGCGCGACGCCCGATCACCGTGGCCGCGGCTCCCCCGCAAGCGGGTGGTACCCCCAGATGACGGGTGACGTTTTTATAGGGGCGCTGCCA
>NZ_JBYCLE010000626.1:0-1062 GCF_057473765.1 Mycobacterium sp. TH-M106
CGACCCGTTCTCCTTCGAGATCATCCGCCAGTTGGAGGCTTTCGGCTTCTGCGGCGACGGCGAGGGCGGGCCGTTCGTCGCCGACGGCCACATCGCCCTGGACGGCAGCCATCCGATCACCACCGACGGGGGGACCATGTCGTTCAGCCACGCCGGCTCCAACCCGCAGATGATGCAGCGCGCCGTGCGCGCCGTGCAGCAGCTGCGCGGCCGCGCGGGCGACCTCCAAATTCCCGACGCCCACATCGCGTTGTGCAGCAACGGCGGTGCGGGGGCCCTGTTCACCACCGTGCTGATCCTGGGAGACGAACCGCGTTGAACACCATGCGACCACAGACCGGGCCCGTCCCGCACGCCGCCAGCCCGCTCAGCGTCCCGTTCTGGGCGGGATGCCGAGCCGGAGAACTGCGCTATCAACGTTGCGAGTCCTGCGGTGTGGCGAACTTTCCCCCCACCGAGCATTGCCGCCAATGCCTTTCGCACCACCTGCTCTGGGTGGAAAGCGCGGGCCTCGGCGAGATCTACAGCTGGACGGTGGTGCACCGGCCGGTGACCGCGGAGTTCGCGCCGCCCTACGCCCCGGCCATCGTCACGCTGGACGAGGGCTACCAGATGCTGACCAACGTGATCGGCGTGGCACCCGAGGCGCTGGCGATCGGCATGCGGGTCCAGGTCGAATTCCATGCCGTCGGAGCCGATTTGACGCTGCCGTATTTCACCCGCCAGGAATAGACGGTCCCGTGAGTCCCGCACGCACCAGCAACGGCCTGCCCGTCACCGCCTACCTCGTCCTGGGGGTCCTGGCGGCCAACGACGAGCAGCTCACCGCCGGCGAGATCAAGACGCGCGCGGAGCTGTCGGTCGGGCACTTCTACTGGTCGCCGTCGGTCAGCCATGTGCGGCGCGAACTGAGCCGCCTGCTGGTGCGCGGGATGGTCAACCAGATCGGCGCCCGATCCGGCAAACGCGCCATCACGCTCTACGAGACGACCGACGCGGGACTCGAGGCGTTGCGCCGCTGGGTGCAGCATTTCCCGGGCCAGGACCAGGTCGTCATCAAGC
>NZ_JBYCLE010000627.1:0-1061 GCF_057473765.1 Mycobacterium sp. TH-M106
CGACCCGTTCTCCTTCGAGATCATCCGCCAGTTGGAGGCTTTCGGCTTCTGCGGCGACGGCGAGGGCGGGCCGTTCGTCGCCGACGGCCACATCGCCATCGACGGCAGCCATCCGGTCACCACGGACGGGGGGACCATGTCGTTCAGCCACGCCGGCTCCAACCCGCAGATGATGCAGCGCTCCGTCCGGGCCGTGCAGCAGCTGCGCGGTCAGGCCGGGGACCTGCAGGTCCCGGATGCCCACGTCGCTTTGTGCAGCAACGGGGGAGCGGGCGCCTTGTTCACCACGGTGTTGATCCTGGGAGACGAACCACGATGACGACTCTGCGACCACAGAGCGGCCCGGTGCCGCACGCCGGCAGCGCCCTCAGCGCCCCGTTCTGGGACGGGTGCCGTTCGCAGGAGCTGCGCTACCAGCGCTGCGCGGGTTGCGGCGGGGCGAACTTCCCGCCGACCGAGCATTGCCGCCACTGCCTGTCGGGGGACCTGAGCTGGCAGCGCAGCGGTGGTCTGGGCGAGGTCTACAGCTGGACGGTGGTGCACCGGCCAGTGACCGCGGAGTTCGCGCCGCCCTACGCGCCGGCGATCGTCACGCTCGAGGAGGGCTACCAGATGCTGACCAACATCGTCGGGGTGGCGCCGCACGACGTGGCGGTCGGCATGCGGGTCCGGGTCGAATTCCATGCCGTGGGAGCCGATTTGACGCTGCCGTATTTCACCGGCCAGAAATAGACGTGCCGTGAGCCCCGCCCGCACCGCCAATGGCCTGCCGGTCACCGCCTACCTCGTGCTGGGCGTCCTGGCGGCCAACGACGAGCAACTCACCGCGGGTGAGATCAAGACGCGCGCCGAGCTGTCGGTCGGGCACTTCTACTGGTCTCCGTCGGTCAGCCATGTGCGGCGCGAACTGGGTCGCCTGTTGGCCCGGGGAATGGTCAGCGAGATCGGCACCCGCTCCGGCAAGCGCGCCATCACGCTCTACGAGACGACCGACGCGGGACTCGAGGCGTTGCGCCGCTGGGTGCAGCATTTCCCGGGCCAGGACCAGGTCGTCATCAAGC
>NZ_JBYCLE010000628.1:0-4866 GCF_057473765.1 Mycobacterium sp. TH-M106
GCTCGCCGATCGCCTCGGTGGTGGCCAGGTTGACTCCGGTTTCGGCTTCGTCGGAGAGCCGGACGACGGTCGGGCCGGTGCCGGTCTGGGCGACCGCCCGCAGCGCCGCGGCACCGCTGGAGAAGTCGGGGAAGGACCAGGCCTCATACCGGGTGGTCTCCGGTGCCCGGTGCACCCGCACCCGCACCCGGGTGATGACGCCGAAGACGCCTTCCGACCCGACGACCAGCTCGCGCAGGTCGGGTCCGGCCGCCGACTCCGGAGCCCGCCCCAGGTCCAGCACCCCGGCAGGGGTCACGATGCGCAACCCCCGAATCATGTCGTCGAACCTGCCGTAGCCGGCCGAGTCCTGCCCGGACGAGCGGGTGGCCGCGAAACCGCCGATGGTCGCGAACTCGAAGCTCTGCGGGAAATGCCCGAGCGAGAAGCCGCGCTCGCCCAGCAGCCGTTCGGCGTCCGGACCGGTGACGCCGGGCTGCAATTCGGCCTCGCCGGACACCTCATCGAGGGCCAACATCCGGTCCAAGCGCCGCAGGTCCAGGGCCACCACGGCGTGGAAGCTGTCACGGACCGGGTCCAGCCCGCCCACCACACTGGTGCCGCCGCCGAACGGGACGACGGCGATGCGCTGCCGGCTGCAGTAGGCCAGGATCGCGACGATATCGTCCTCGCCGCCGGGCAGCAGCACTGCGTCGGGTGCGTCCTGAACGCCGGATTCCTGGCGTCGCAGCAGGTCCAGGGTGGATTTGCCGCCGGCGTGCAGCAGCCGGTCGCGGTGGTCGGTCCGGCAGTAGTCCATCCCGACGATGCCGGCCAGCGCCTCCCGGTCGGTGTCGGACAGCGTGCTGGGACTCAGCTCTACCTGATCGGGGTCTGGCTCAGCTGCAGCCGAATCATCAACGCCGAGAGCCTGTTTCAGCAGGGCCCGGATGCTGTCGGAGAGCGGCCTGGCCGCGTCCGGGTCGCCCCAGGCGTTCCATTTCATCGGTGGCAACAGGGCATCGGGATCACTCACGCGTTACAGTATTGCCCCTGATGCCCGATATGCCCGGCTCCACCGCGCTCAACGCGGCCCGTCGGCGCGCTGACCTGACCAGTCTGGCCGACGGCGAACAGGTCGACATACTGGTGATCGGCGGCGGCATCACCGGAACGGGCGTCGCGCTTGACGCGGCGTCTCGCGGACTGTCCGTGGCATTGGTGGATAAACACGACCTGGCGTTCGGCACCAGCCGGTGGAGTTCCAAGCTGGTGCACGGCGGCCTGCGCTACCTGGCCACTGGGGACGTCGGGATCGCCCGACGCAGTGCGATCGAACGCGGAATACTGATGACCCGCAACGCCCCTCACCTGGTGCACGCGATGCCGCAGCTGGTCCCGCTGCTGGGATCGATGCGCCACGGCGAGCGGGCCCTGGTGCGTGCCGGGTTCCTGGCCGGCGATGTGCTGCGCCGGCTGGCGGGCACGCCTGCGACGATTCTGCCTGGCTCGCACCGGATTTCGCCGAGGGGCGCTATCGATGTGGTGCCCGCCGTGCGCCGTGACGGCCTCGACGGCGGCCTGCTGGCCTATGACGGCCAGCTGGTCGACGACGCCAGGCTGGTCACCACGGTGGCGCGCACCGCGGCACAGCACGGCGCCAAGGTCCTCACCTACGTGGCGGCGTCGCAGGCCACCGGGACTTCGGTCCGGTTGACCGATCAGCGCGGAGGTGAGGAGTTCGACGTGCGTGCGCGCGCCGTCATCAACGCAACCGGGGTGTGGTCCGCCGAGATCGACCCGTCGCTGCGGCTGCGGCCCAGCCGGGGAACCCATCTGGTGTTCGACGCGGCCGCTTTCGGCCACCCGACCGCAGCGCTGACGGTGCCGATACCCGGTGAACGCAACCGCTTCGTCTTCGCCATGCCCGAACAACTGGGCCGGGTCTATCTGGGGCTTACCGACGAGGATGCGCCAGGATCGATTCCCGATGTGCCGCAACCTACTTCGGACGAGACCACCTTCCTGCTGGACACCGTGAACACGGCGCTGGAAACGGCGCTGGGCGAAGACGACGTCATCGGCGCCTATGCCGGATTGCGGCCGCTGGTCGACACCGGTGCAGGCCGCACGGCCGACGTCTCCCGCAACCACGCCGTCGTCGAATCGCCATCGGGGGTGGTCAGCGTGATCGGCGGCAAGCTGACCGAGTACCGGTACATGGCGGCCGACGTGTTGGATCGCGCCGTCAAGCTGCGTGGGCTGAACGCCGCGCCGTGCCGAACCCGCGACCTGCCGCTGGTCGGCGCACCGGCCAACCCGGGATCGGCGGTGCCGCCGATGGGCGGGCTGCCGGACTCGCTGGTCGCGCGTTACGGGGCCGAGGCGGCCAACGTCATCGCGACCGCCAGCTGCGAGCGGCCCGCCGATCCGGTGGCCGAGGGCATCGACGTCATCCGCGCCGAGTTCGAGTACGCGGTCACCTACGAGGGTGCGCTGACCGTCGACGACATCGTCGATCGGCGGACCCGTATCGGCTTGGTCGCCGCTGACCGAGAGCGGGTGGTCGACGTGGCTAGAGAGTTCCTGGCCTCACGCTGAACCCGACGCGCCGCCGTGACGTTCGAAGCTGTTCGCGCATCGGGTTTTAGACTGGAGGTCGATGGCGAATCGCAGTTGGCAGAGTCGTCCCCAAGTCGGAGACTACCTGGACGACGATAGCGGCATTGAGCTGCCGGACGGCGTCAGCTTCGGGTCTTTTCTGGAACGCAACGTCGCTCATTTCGCCGGCGACGTGGCATACCGCTACGTGGACTACACAAGCAATCCCGACGGCGAGATCAACGAGCTGACCTGGGGTCAGGTGGGCACCAGATCGAAAGCGATCGCTGCCCGTCTGCAGCAGGTCTGCCAGCGAGGTGAGCGAGTGGCGATCCTGGCGCCGCAGGGTGTGGACTACGTGGTCGGATTTCTGGCCGCGATCATCGCCGGGAACATCTCGGTGCCGCTGTTCGCGCCGGAACTTCCCGGCCATGCGGAACGGCTTCAGGCGGTGATCGCAGACGCACAGCCCACCGTGGTCTTGACCACTGCCGCGGCCGGCGAGGCGGTCGGAAAGTTCGTGCGCACCCTTCCGCGTGCTGGCAGGCCGCGGATCATCGCCGTCGACGACATGCCCGAATCGGTGGGTGCCTCCTTCGTGCCCGTTCATCTCGGTACCGACGACACGGCGTACCTCCAGTACACGTCTGGTTCGACGCGCACTCCGACCGGAGTGGAGATCAGCCACCGGGCTGCCGGCACAAACGTGCTGCAGATGCTCATCGCGCTCGGCCTAGAGGGGTGGGACAACTACGGCGTCAGCTGGTTACCCCTGTACCACGACATGGGACTGTTGATGGTCGCTTTTCCCGTGGTGTCTGCCGTGTACGTCACGCTCATGTCGCCGATGGCGTTCATCCGTCGGCCGCAGCGGTGGATCCGGACGCTGGCGGCTGAATCGGGGCGGGGTCGGGCGGTGACCGCCGCACCGAACTTCGCCTTCGACCTGGTGGCGCAGCGCGGCCTTCCCACCGACGATGAGCACCTCGACTTGAGCAATGTCGTCCTGATCAACGGCTCTGAGCCGGTCAGCATCGATTCGATCGCGAGGTTCAATAAGGCGCTGGCTCCATACGGGCTGGCCAGCACCGCGGTCAAGCCGTCCTACGGCATGGCGGAGGCGACACTGTTCGTCTCCACCATCGCCCCGGACGCCGAGCCCACCGCCGTATACCTCGACCATGAGCAGTTCGCCAACGGACATGCCGTCCGTGTCCCGCGGGACACGCTGAACGCGATTGCGCGTGTGTCCTGCGGTCAGGTCGCTCGCAGCCAGTGGGCCGTGATCGTCGACCCTGAGATCGGGGCTGAGCTTAGCGACGGCGAGATCGGCGAGATCTGGCTATACGGTGACAACATCGGCCGTGGGTACTGGGGCCGCCCGGAAGAGACGGCGCGGGTGTTCGGCAACCAGCTGCGGGTGACTCTGCCGGTGTCCAGCCGGGCCGAGGGAGCACCGGCCGGCGCGACCTGGCTGCGCACCGGTGATCTGGGCGTCTACCTCGACGGGGAGCTTTACATCACCGGGCGCATCAAAGATCTCATCATCCTGGACGGCCGTAACCACTATCCGCAGGATGTCGAGGCCACTGTCGCGGCTGCTTCTCCCGCGGTGCGGGCGGGTTACGTCGCGGCGTTCTCGGTGTCGGCGGACGAGCTGCCGGTCGAAGATGTCAACGGCGCCGTCGAACGCCTGGTGGTCGTCGCCGAGCGTGCGCCAGCCTCGGGACGTGCCGATCCGGAACCGGTGGTGGCCGCGATCCGGTCGGCGATATCGCGTCGGCACGGATTGGCGGTAGCCGACGTGCGGCTCGTGACTGCCGACAGTATTCCGCGCACCACCAGCGGAAAACTGGCTCATCGAGCCTGCCGGGAGCGGTATCTGGCCGGCCGGTTCGGCGGGCGTCCGGTCGGTCGAGGCTGACTGGCGATGGCGGCAAGTTCGTACCCGAGACAGGAGGGACAACCATGAGCAATCTTGTGGGCAAATCCGCAGTGGTGGCGGCCGGCGCCAAGAACCTGGGCGGACTGATCAGCACCATGCTGGCCGAAAACGGTGTCAACGTCGCGGTGCACTACAACAGTGCGAGCAGCGAACCCGACGCCGACAAGACCGTCGCGGCAGTGCAATCGGCCGGCGCCAAGGCGATCAAGGTGGCCGGCGATCTGACCAAACCCGCCAACGTAGCCGCGCTGTTCGGCGCGGCGGCAGACGCGTTCGGCGGAGTCGACATCGCGATCAACACCGTCGGCAAGGTGCTGCGCAAGCCGATCATGGAAACCACT
>NZ_JBYCLE010000629.1:0-4229 GCF_057473765.1 Mycobacterium sp. TH-M106
CGCACCGTGAAGTAGAAGTCCGCGCCGATCTTGTCCATCTTGTTGACGAAACAGATCCGGGGTACGTCGTATTTGTCGGCTTGCCGCCAGACCTGCTCGGACTGCGGTTCGACACCCTCCTTGCCGTCGAACACCGCAACGGCACCGTCGAGCACCCGCAGGCTGCGCTCCACCTCGACGGTGAAGTCGACGTGGCCGGGGGTGTCGATGATGTTGATCTGATTGCCGTTCCAGAAGCACGTCACCGCCGCAGAAGTGATGGTGATGCCGCGTTCCTGCTCCAGCTCCATCCAGTCGGTCGTGGAGGCGCCGTCGTGCGTCTCCCCCATCTTGTAGTTGACGCCGGTGTAGTAGAGGATCCGCTCGGTAGTCGTCGTCTTACCGGCATCGATGTGCGCCATGATGCCGATGTTGCGGACCTTACTCAGGTCGGTTAGCACGTCCTGTGCCACAGAAGTCTTCCCACTCTTTTCGGTTGCTGCTTGCTCTTGTCGTTACACCCGGTCCGGCCGTGCTGTCCGCCGGCCGGGACTCTCATTACCAGCGGTAATGCGCGAAAGCCCGGTTCGCCTCGGCCATCTTGTGCGTGTCCTCACGGCGCTTGACCGAGGCCCCCAATCCGTTGCTGGCATCGAGGATCTCGTTGGCCAGCCGTTCGACCATGGTCTTCTCCCGGCGTTGCCGCGAAAAGCTGACCAGCCAGCGAAGTGCCAGTGTGGTCGACCGGTCCGCCCGCACTTCGACCGGCACCTGGTAGGTGGCGCCACCGACGCGGCGGCTGCGCACCTCCAGCGCAGGCTTGACGTTGTCCAGCGCACGTTTGAGGGTGACCACCGGGTCGGTGCCGGTCTTCTCCCGGGCCTGCTCGAGTGCGCCGTAGACGATATGCTCCGCCAGCGATTTTTTTCCGCGCAGCAAAACCTTGTTGACCAGCTGGGTGACCAGCTGCGAGCCGTATACCGGGTCGGAAACCAATGGACGCTTGGGTGCGGGCCCCTTGCGCGGCATCAGCCCTTCTCCTTCTTGGCGCCGTAGCGGCTGCGGGCCTGCTTGCGGTTCTTGACCCCCTGCGTGTCCAGCGAGCCGCGGATGATCTTGTACCGCACGCCGGGCAGGTCCTTCACCCGGCCGCCACGCACCAGCACCATGGAGTGCTCCTGCAGGTTGTGACCCTCGCCGGGGATGTAGGCGGTGACTTCCACCTGGCTGGTCAGCTTGACACGCGCGACCTTGCGAAGCGCCGAGTTCGGCTTCTTCGGGGTAGTGGTGTACACACGGGTGCACACGCCACGGCGCTGCGGGCTGCCCTTGAGGGCCGCGGTCTTGACCTTGCTGATCTTGTCGCGGCGTCCCTTGCGGACCAGCTGCTGAATGGTTGGCATCTACCGGCTTTCTGTGTTTGTGGCATTTGTCCTGCAGTTATGCCCCGCCACCTCACCCCGCGGCCGGGTGTGTCGCATGGACCTGCCGCGGATCGCTCCGCTGCGTCATGGACATGCGAATTCGCCCGGCGCGCGCTTTATGTCACCAGAGATGCCACGAAACGCGCCTGCGGTGGCCAGGCACGAGTTACCACAATACCCGGCTGTGCTCGGGCCGGTCAAAGCGGGCGTATCCGTCGCGCCGGTCGGTCGCCGCGTCGAGTGTGCATCTTACTGCGAAAAAATTGCGGGATCTTCGCAGTAGCTTCACGTTGGGCGTCAGGCCCCGACGTCCAGGTCTAAAGATCGTCGGGCAGAAGCCGGAAGGCTTGGTGACCCGTCAATGGCCGGATAGCGCGGAAGTCGCGCCGATCCAGCGTTAGCAGCACGTCGGTGCGGTATTCGGCGGCCAACACGACCGCGGCGGCGTCGGCCAGATCCAGGTTCAGGTCGGCGTACTGGCGCCGGACTGCCAGCGTGGCGCTTAACAGCCGCGGGGTGGTCGCGGCAATGGCGATTCGAGTCGTTTCGGCCCGGGCAACCACGGTGCGCACTATGGCGTCAGCGGTATGCCGATCCGCGCGGATACTCGCCACCTGGTGGACCTCGACGAGGCTCAGCGGGCTGACGACCAACAGACCACAACTATCGGCCGCGGTGGCTGTCTGCAGATGTTCGGGATCGGCGCGGTTGAACAGAGCCAGCAGACCGGAGGTATCGGCGACGGCGATCACCGACGAGCCTCGGTACGCTCCCCTTTCGCTTGGGCGGCCTGCCCGATGGCTTGGTCGATGTCCTCGATGGTCATCGGGCCGCCGAGGTCGACAGTTTCGTCGTCACCGACCAGCGGTTCGTCCCATAACCGTGCACCCAGGGCGGCCAGCTTGACACCCTCACGCAGAATCTCCGCTTCGGGGACGCCACGACGCGCGGCCGCCTCCTTGATGAGGGCGAGGTCTTCTGGGTCGGCGTAGACGTTGGTCCGCTTCATGGACATGTACCAACCCTAGCATATGTACTGGTAATCACGGGAGCGGACAACGGGCTGGTGTTGGCTCAGGCCTTCGCGCCGTGCCGGCCTGCGCCGGCGGCGAAGCGTCCCGCACCATGCGCTGCTTCGTCTGCGACCCGGGCGATGCTGGCGAATTCGTATGTCATCGCCTCGGATTCGCTTACGCCCCACTGGTGCAACGCCGATAGCCGATCCGAGCGCAGGCACTGCTGTGGCAGCGCGGCGAGTTCGGCGGCCAGTTGCTCTGCCGCCTGCCGGGCCTGACCCTTGGGCACCACCCGATTGGCCAGCCCGATCGCATGCGCCTCGGCGGCGTCGACGGCGCGGCCGGTCAAGATCATGTCCATCGCGCGGCTCTGCCCGATCAGCCGGGGCAGCCGCACGGTGCCGCCGTCGATCAGCGGAACCCCCCAGCGGCGGCAGAACACCCCGAACACCGCGTCGGCCTCGGCCACCCGCATGTCACACCAGAGCGCCAACTCCAAGCCGCCGGCGACCGCGTAGCCGCTCACCGCGGCGATCACCGGTTTGGACAACACCATCCGAGTCGGCCCCATCGGCCCCGGACCGGTGCGGTGCACCGGATTGGCGTCCGGTGTGCCGATGGCTTTGAGATCCGCTCCCGCGCAGAAGGTTCCGTTGTCGCCCCACAGCACCGCCACCGCTGCGTCATCGTCATGGTCGAACGCGTCGAATGCGGCGTGCAGCGCGGCAGCGGTCGCACCGTTGACCGCGTTGCGCGCCTCTGGCCGGTTCAAAATCACCGTCGTCACCGCACCGTTGTGTTCCACCCGCACCGGGTCACTCATCGCGCCTCCACTGGTTGCTCGAGGTTGCGCCGCCGGCCGAGTTCGGCGGCGAAGTCGGTGTAGGCCGCCCGCAGTGCCTCGCCGGGCCAGCCGGGTGGCAGCAGTTCATCCGGCAGCACCGGGTCGGTGAGCAAATGGCGCACCATCGCCGCTGCAACCATGAAGCGGCCGGGAACGTCGTTGGCGGCGGCCATCGCGTCGACCAGTTCGTTTCCGGTTTTGGCCCAGCCGGGCAGGTCCCACAGTTGGCCCGCCAGGCCTGCGGGGTCGTCGTCGCGCGCGGTGAACACCCGCGACCGGCCCACGACGTCGGCATTCAAGACGATGTCGAGGTTGTCGGGCCGCATCCACACTCCTTCCCGTAATTCGGCTAATCGATTGCTTGACAAGGTGGTTCGTAGTGCTGCTCGGGAGCGGGCGTCGTTGCCGACGCTGGTGACCGCCACCATTATCCAGTCGCCGAGCCAGCGCCGCACCCGCGGGCGCAACGCCTCGTCCTGGCGGCGCTGACGCGTCAGCAGCCGATCCGACAACCGGTAACCCTCGGCGGACCGGATCAGGTCGCCGGCAGCCACCATCCGAGTCAGCGCCACCCGCAGCGTCGACTCCTTGATGCCGAAAACAGCTGTCAGCCTGAGTAATTCCGCTGAACTGGCCGATGCGGGATGGGCGCCGAGCAGCACGGACAACACCACCGACCGCGCGGTCATCCGCGTCGGCGTTGTCGGCATCGAGCAGACTCCTTCTAGACCTGCGACGCCCGCCGGCCGTAATCGCCGAACGGCTCGTCGCGGTGTCGCACCGCCTCGCGAAAGCCGTGTGCCACCGAATCGGCGACGAACGCATGCCCCTCCGGGGTGTGCCGGGCGACGCCGTCGAACACGGTGGACACCATCGCGCTGGTGGCCACCCCCTGGGCCAGCAGCGCCGAGTTCAACGCCAGCTTGACCATGATCAACTGGTTGACCGGCATCGCCGCGATCCGGG
>NZ_JBYCLE010000630.1:0-2996 GCF_057473765.1 Mycobacterium sp. TH-M106
AGGTCCTGGTCAGGTCGTCGAGTATCTTCGCACTCCAGCGAACGTCGATGAGCCTGCGCCCGTGGGCGTATACCAGGTAATCGCGCACGGTGCGCGACCACAGCACATCGGTGTCGGTGAGGACGACACGGCGCATCTACTCGAAAATCCCAGCCGCGTTCTGCGCAGCGGCGAACTCGTCGGACTGAGCAAGGCGCTCTTGGGCTTCGTGGTCACAGAACGCGGCTATCGCGTGCGCCGGGACACGCCAGTGTGCCCCGACCTTCCGTGCTTCGATGCGCCCCTCGGCGATGAGCCGTGACAGGTGCGGACGAGACACGCCGAGCATCGCCGCCGCTTGCGAGGTGCGGAACTCGTCGGATGCGCGAACCACCAGCGCCCCGCCCTTGGCCTGTTCGGTGAGCAGTTCCAGGACTTTGGTTGCGGTCTCGTGATCTAGGGTCGCGCTGAAAGTCACCGGTTCGTCGCCGCGCTCGCACGCAGCGGCGAGCTGGTCCACGGCGTTTTGGGTGATCGTGCTCATTGGAGTCCTCCGCCTTTCATAGCAGCTGGGGTCTAAGTGTTCTAAGTGTACACGATGGTGGTCGCTGACCAACGGCACGATCACCCGGTACTCCGAGATATGCCGGAACATCATCATCCCCGACCTCGGAGCCGTTCGGCTGTCTGACCTGATCACCCAGCGGGTAGACGCCTACCTGGAGAGCCGGACCTCGCGGCGGCGAGAGGTCCGTGGGCGACTGTCCCAGGTCTGTTCTCTCGGGGTTCGCTGGGGCTGCTGGCCTACAACCCAGTACCGTCGAGTTCGACCCGACCTACGCGTTGTCAGTGACGACGAGAAAACTCTCACCCTCACACTCCGCGCGCCCGAAGGGATTCGAACCCCCAACCTTCTGATCCGTAGTCAGATGCTCTATCCGTTGAGCTACGGGCGCCTGTCTTCGATTGTGCTGCCGGCCGAGCGGAGTCGGCCCGCGGCGGAGGCGAGAGGATTTGAACCTCCGGTCCCCGTGAAGGGACAACTCATTAGCAGTGAGTCCCATTCGGCCGCTCTGGCACGCCTCCTCGAACTTTTCGAGGGTACTAGACCCCTATGCTGTCGACGTGACCGCCCGCCTGCGCCCGCAGATCGCCGAACTGCCAGCCTACGCCGAGGGCAAGACCGTGCCGGGCTCGATCAAGTTGGCCAGCAACGAGACGGTGTTCCCGGTGCTGCCCAGCGTCCGGGAAGCCGTGCAGCGGGCCGCCGCCACGCTCAACCGCTACCCGGACAACGGGTACGCCGAGCTGCGGACGCGGCTGGCAGCCCACGTCGGGTTTCCGCCCGAATGCGTCGCCGTCGGCTGCGGGTCGGTCAGCCTGTGCCAGCAGCTCATCCAGATCACCGCCGGCCCCGGCGACGAGGTGGTGTTCGGCTGGCGCAGCTTCGAGATCTACCCGCTGCAGGTCCGCACCGCCGCGGCGGTGCCGGTCGGCGTGCCGCTGCGTGAGCACACCTATGACCTGGACGCAATGCTGGCCGCCGTCACCGATCGCACCCGGCTGATCTTCCTCTGCAACCCAAATAATCCGACGTCCACCGTCGTCGACCCGGCAGCGCTGGCGCGTTTCGTGGCCGCGGTGCCGTCGGACGTCCTGGTCGCCCTCGATGAAGCGTACGTGGAGTACATCCGCGGGCCGATGGTGCCGGACAGTTTCGGTTTGGTCCGGGCACACAGTAATGTCGTTGTGCTGCGGACGTTTTCGAAGGCTTACGGGCTGGCCGGTGTGCGGGTGGGTTACGCAGTCGGCGACCCGGCGGTGATCACCGCGCTGGGCAAAGTCTATGTGCCGTTCACCGTCTCCAGCATCGCGCAGGCCGCCGCGGTCGCATCGCTGGACGCCGCCGGCGAGCTGCTGGCCCGCACCGACGCCGTGGTCGGTGAGCGAGAGCGGGTGGTGGCGGCGCTGCGCCCGACACTTCACCGAGCCGGGTTCACGCTGCCGGAATCGCAGGCCAACTTCGTGTGGCTGCCGCTGGCCGAGCGCACGTCGGACTTCACCGACGCCGCTGCCGCGGCCCGCATCGTGGTCCGCCCATACGGCGATGACGGCGTGCGGGTGACGATCGGGTCACCAGAGGAGAACGACGCGCTGTTAAGGTTCGCCCGGGACTGGATCTAAGCTCGTCGGCATGCACGCGTATGAATCCGTCACCGTCGAAACCAAAGAACACGTCGCGCAGGTCACCCTGATCGGGCCCGGCAAAGGCAATGCGCTGGGTCCGGCGTTCTGGTCGGAGATGCCCGAGGTGTTCGGTGCGCTGGACGCCGACCGTGACGTCCGCGCGATCGTGCTGACCGGCTCGGGCGGCAACTTCAGCTACGGGCTGGACGTGCCCGCGATGGGCGGCACCCTGGCGCCGGTGCTGGCCGAGGGCGCAATGGCTCGGCCGCGGACCGAGTTTCACGCCGAGATCCTGCGTATGCAACGCGCGATCAACGCGGTCGCCGACTGCCGCACCCCGACGATCGCGGCGGTGCACGGCTGGTGTATCGGCGGCGGCGTCGACCTGATCTCGGCGGTCGACATCCGCTACGCGGCCGCCGACGCCAAGTTCTCGGTGCGCGAGGTCAAGCTGGCGATGGTCGCCGACATGGGCAGCCTGGCCCGGCTGCCGCTGATCCTGTCCGACGGGCACCTGCGGGAACTGTCGCTGACCGGCCGGGACATCAACGCCGCCCGCGCGGAGAAGATCGGCCTGGTCAACGACGTGTTCGACGACGCGCAATCCTGCCTGGACGCCGCGCACGCCACCGCCGCCGAGATCGCCGCCAACCCACCGCTGGCGGTGGCCGGCGTCAAGGACGTGCTCGACCAGCAGCGGATCGAGCGAGTGTCGGCCAGCCTGCGCTACGTCGCGGCGTGGAACGCGGCGTTTCTGCCGTCGAAAGACCTCACCGAGGGGATCACCGCGACGTTCGCCAAGCGCAAGCCCGAGTTCACCGGCGAATGAC
>NZ_JBYCLE010000631.1:0-7465 GCF_057473765.1 Mycobacterium sp. TH-M106
TGACGTCGATCGCCAGCCCGTTGGGATGCCAGGGCCGCGAATCTGGGCGCACCCCGACCATGCTGTCGATCTGCGGGAATGCCGCAGTGATGCTGCGGGCCACCAGAATGGTCTTGACCTGCAGCCCCTGCTCGGATGCGACGTCGGCGGTCAACAGCTGGTCGTCGGCTCCGGCGCCGCCCGCCCCGACGATCGTGGCCGATGCCAGCAGGGTCACCGCCAGCAGTGTCGGCGCCAGGCGCCCACCGGTTGATCCGTGTCCAGGCACGCAGGACACCATAGCGGGTGGCGGCTGCGATTGTCACAATAAGATAACGGGCGTGTCGGTTCGGCTTCCGCGCGCTCGCCTCGGTGCGGCATGCTTCGCGCTCCAGGAGATCCCCGTAGGCTCTCCGCTATGAAGATCGTCGTCGCCATGGGCGCTATCGCAACCGGTAGCGCCGGTATCGCCGCGACCCTCACGGTGCTTGCGACACCCGTCCAGGCTGATCCCGACCCGAACGTGCCGAACTTGGCTGCAAACTACTGCCCCGGCGGGCGCCAGGACGACGCCTACACACATCGCTGTATCGGGACCAAATATCCCGACGGTTCCTACTGGCGTGACAGTCAATACGTCATCGTGAATTGGACGCCGGACAACGTCAGCGGTCGCGGTCTGCGCTGTGTCATCGACTATGGGCCGAACGTGGTAGCCGCCCCACCTGGCGGCTGCAACGGCGGAGTATAGAACGAGTATAGAAACCGGGCCAGCTCGGATAATGTGACCCGCATGGCCTGGCAAACACGCGACATCCCCGACCAGCACGGTCGCACCTTCGTGGTGACCGGCGCCAACGGCGGGCTCGGGGAGATCGTTACCCGCGAGCTCGCCGGCAAGGGTGCCACCGTGGTGATGGCCTGCCGCAACGTCACAAAGGCCCAACAGGTCGCCGACCGCATCGACGGCGACGTCCGGGTCGCCGCACTGGATCTGGCGAGCCTGGCTTCGGTGCGTGAGTTCGCGGCGCAGCAAGCCGAATTCGATGTGCTGATCAACAACGCCGGGATCATGAACATCCCGTTGGACCGGACGGTCGACGGCTTCGAAACACAGTTCGGGATCAACCACCTCGGTCACTTCGCGCTGACCGGCCTGCTGCTGGACAAAATCGCCGACCGGGTTGTGACCGTGGCGAGCGTCGCGCACCGGCAGACGCCGAAGCTGTGGATCGACGACCTCAACTACCAGCACCGGTTCTATCATCGAAACCTGGCCTACGCGCAGTCGAAGCTGGCCAACCTGATGTTCGCCCGCGAGCTACGGCGCCGGCTGGTCGCGGCCGGCTCGCCCAAACGGTCCTACGCGGTGCACCCCGGGATTTCGGCCACCGGACTGTTCGACAACGACAAGTCACTGCTGGGCATGGCCGCCAGATACACCATCCCCATCATCGGTCTTCCGCCGTGGCGCGCCGCGCAGGCGATACTGTTCGCGGCGTCCATGCCTGACCCCGACCCGGCTGTGTACTGGGGCCCAAGCGGCCTGCGGCCCGGTCGCGGCCCGATTGCCTGCCCGTCGAGTCGGCTGTCGAAGAATCAGCAACTCTGGCAGCGGCTCTGGGCGGAGTCGGAGAAGATGACCGGGGTAACCTACCCGCTCTGACACTCGCGTCGACGCCTGTCCCGACGTCAGGCGTCCCGCGGCGCAGCATCGGACCGACAGCACCGGACCGAAAGGGACTATGCGAGTTGACGGGCGCGACATCGCGGTTACCGGCAAGCTGCTGGAGCCGCTGACCCGGCGCACCAACGACATCCTGCGTCTGGCACTGGCGGCGCTCTTCCTGGCGGCGGTGATCGCCAGTTCGCTGATCACCCGCTACGAATGGGTTGCGCTGGAGAGATCGGTCTCGCACATCCTCGGGGTGCTCTCCCCCACCCAGGCGAACCTGGTGTACCTGGGCTACGGCATCGCCATCGTGGCGTTGCCGTTCGCGATCCTGATCGGCCTGGTCGCGGGCCGGCAGTGGAAACTGCTCGGCGCCTACGCGGTCGCCGGGCTGGCCGCCGTGCTGTCGCTGTCGGTCCGCAGCACCGGGATGGCGGCACCGCGCTGGCATTTGGACCTCTCCGAGCGGCTGGCCACCACACTGGCGCAGTTCCTCGACGACCCGCGGTGGATCGCGATGCTCGCGGCGATGCTGACGGTGTCCGGCCCCTGGCTGCCCGCCCGGTGGCGGCGCTGGTGGTGGGCGCTGCTGCTGGCGTTCGTGCCGATCCATCTGGCGGTCAGCGCCATCGTGCCGGCCCGCTCGCTGCTGGGCCTGGCGGTGGGCTGGTTCGTCGGCGCGCTGGTGATCCTGGTGGTCGGAACGCCCGGGCTGGAGGTCCCGCTGGACGGTGCGGTGCGGGCGCTGGCCGAACATGGCTACGTCGTCTCCGGCCTGAGCGTCATCCGCCCGGCCGGCCGCGGCCCACTGGTGCTGGCCGCGGCCGCCGAAAACCCGGCAACGATCGAGTTGTACGGCCCCAACCAGCGCAGTGGCGGCGCGCTGCGCCAGCTCTGGTACAAGCTGCGGCTGCGTGACTCGGAGACCGCACCGCTGCACGCCTCGATGCGCCGCGCCATCGAACACCGCGCGCTGATGGCGATAGCCATCGGTCAGATCGAGGTGGCCAACACCGCGACCATCACGGTGGCGGCGCTCGACCGGGGCTGGACGCTGTACGCGCACACCCCCACTCGTGGAGTCGGAATCACCGACTGCACGGAGCGCACCCCGGTCGCCCGGGTCTGGGATTCGCTACGTCGCATCCACGATCACCGGATCTCGCACGGCGACCTGCGCGCCAGCAGGATCACCGTCGACGGCCCGGGCGGCGACGTGCTGTTCGGTGGTTTCGGCAACGCCGAATACGGCGCCACCGCAGCGCAGCTTCAGGCCGACATCGCCCAACTGTTGGTGACGACGTCGGCGCTGTACGGTGCGCGCCCCGCGGTGACCGCCGCGATCTCCGCGTTCGGCGCCGGGCCTGTGCTGGCCGCGTCACGCCGGCTCACCAAAACCGCTGTGCCAGCCAGGATCCGGCACTCGGTCACCGACGCGAGCGCCGTCATCGCCGGTGCCCGTGACGAGGTGAAGCACCAGACCGGCGCCGATCGGATCCAGACCGAGACGATCACCCGGTTCACTCGCGGCCAGCTCGTCCAGCTGGTGCTGCTGGTGGCGCTGGTCTACGTCGCCTACCCGTTCATCAGCGCCGTACCGACGTTCTTCTCCCAGTTGTGGAGTGCCAACTGGTGGTGGGCGCTGCTGGGGCTGGCCGTCTCCTCGCTGACCTACGTCGGTGCGGCCGCCGCCCTGTGGGCCTGTGCCAGCGGCGCTGTGAGCTTTAAGAATCTGTCAATCATGCAGGTGGCCAACACCTTTGCCGCCACCACCACTCCGGCTGGAATCGGCGGGTTGGCGCTATCGACCCGATTCCTGCAGAAGGGCGGGCTCAGCGTGCTGCGTGCCACCACCGCGGTGGCGCTGCAGCAGTCTGTGCAGGTGATCGTGCACGTCGTGTTGTTGGTCATCTTCACCGCCGCCGCGGGCGTCTCGGCCGATTTGTCGCACCTCGTTCCCGACGCCACGGTGCTCTACCTGGTCGCGGGGGTGGCGCTGGGTATCGTCGGCACTTTTTTGTTGGTACCCAGGCTGCGACGCTGGTTGTCGACGGAGTTGCAGCCCCGCGTCAAGGAGGTGACCGGAGATCTGGTCGAGTTGGCCGGCGAACCCCAACGGCTGGCATTGATCGTGCTCGGCGCGGCCGGAACAACCCTGGGCGCGGCGCTGGCGCTGTGGGCCAGCATCGAAGCCTTCGGCGGCCACACCTCCTTCGTCACCGTCACCGTGGTGACGATGGTCGGCGGCACGCTGGCCTCGGCGGCGCCGACCCCCGGCGGCATCGGCGCAGTTGAAGCCGCGCTGATCGGCGGGCTGGCCGCCTTCGGTGTACCCGCGGCGCTCGGTGTGCCGTCGGTGCTGCTGTACCGGGTGCTGACCTGTTGGCTGCCGGTGTTCGTCGGGTGGCCGGTGATGCGGTGGCTGACCAAGAACGAGATGATCTAGCGTGCAAACGCCATCCACCAGCCCGCAACTGTAGCATTTCTGCTACACTGTCTCCATGACTGACGTAGCTGCGCGCGAACTGCGCAACGATGTGAGCGGCGTGCTCCGCCGGGTAGAGCGGGGCGAACGGCTGCGGGTCACGGTGAGCGGTCGACCTGTCGCTGAGCTCATCCCGCTGCCTAAGAGGGAAGCGTCCATGTCCTGGGAGCAGTTCACTCGACATCTCGCGGGAGGCCGGGCCGACGCCGGGCTTGCAGCGGAGCTGGCCGAACTGTTGCCCGACTCCACCGACGATCTCACGCCCGGCTGATGGTCACACTGGGCTTGGCTGACACCTCGTTATTCATCGCCGTCGAACTCGAGCGACCTTTGGCCACCGCGCCCCCCGAACGCATCTGCGTGTCTGTCATCACCATCGCGGAGTTGCGCCTGGGCGTTTTGACTGCCACCGACACCGCGACGCGTGCACGCCGCCTGGAGACCCTTACCCGAGCGGATGCCTTCGAACCGGTCCCGATCGACAGATCGGTGGCATCCGCGTGGGCCGGGTTACGCGTTGCCCTGCGCGACGCGGGTAAACGGATGCCGCTCAACGACTCCTGGATAGCGGCGACAGCTATCGCCCATGAGATTCCGGTGGTCACACAGGATGCCGACTACGACGACATCCCGGGCCTGACCACGATACGAATGTAGTGGTGACGCCGCCCTTAGCTGCGGTACGGACCTGCCCCGGCGGCGGCGTACGCCCGGCTCACCACCGGCTCGTCGTAGCCCGCACCGATGACGGCCGAACGCACCGCGTCCCCGACTGTCAGGGTCAGGTCGACGGGCACTAGGGCGATCACGCAGCCGCCGAAACCACCGCCGGTCATCCGCGCGCCCAGGGCGCCGGCGCACACCGCACTGTCGGCGATCAGGTCGATGTGGTCGGTGGTGATGGCGAAGTCGTCGCGCATCGACTGGTGCGACGCGGTGAGCAGCCGGCCGGCGGCGGTGAAATCCAACTCGGCAAGTGCGGCAACGAAATCCAGCACCCGGTCGTTCTCGGCCAACACATGACGAACGCGGCAGGCATCGACCGGGTCAGCAACGTCGTCGAGCACCCAGTTATCTGCGGTTCCGCGATGCTGCACCTCGCGCAGCGAGCCCACGCCCAGGTCGGCGGCTGCTCGTTCACACGACTGTCGGCGTGCCGTGTACTCGCTATCGGCGTGGCGGTGCCGGACCGTCGAGTCGATCAGCAGCAGTGCCACGCCGGAGGCGTCCGGATCGAACGGCACTGGATGAACGACGACGTCGCGGAAGTCGATCAGCAGCGCGGTCGCCGGCTCCCCGAACAGCGACGCCAACTGATCGAGCAAGCCCGACGGGACACCGACATAGTCGTTTTCGGCGCGCTGCGCGATGCGGGCCTGCTCGGTCCGGTCGATGGTGACTCCGGTAGCCGACGCCACGGCGCCGAGCACCGCGCACTCCAGCGCCGCGGACGACGCCAGGCCCGATCCGATCGCCAGCTCGCTGCTGATCGTCATCGCTCCACCGGGGACCGGGCGACCGGCGCGGCGCAGCGACCAGATCACCCCGGCCACATACGCCGCCCAGCCGGTCACGTCGCCGGGCGCGGTGTCCAGCGGAATGCGGACAACGCCGTCGGCGTGGTCGCTTTCCACAGTGACGGCGTCGACGTGTGCCGGCGTGAAGGTGACCGTGGTGCGCTGCGGCAAGGCGATCGGCAGCGCGAATCCGCCGTTGTAGTCGGTGTGCTCGCCGATCAGGTTGATCCGCCCGGGTGCGCAGTATCCGATGGCGCCCTCAATCATCGGGCGCGAGTTCCCGCAGGCGTGCCGCCACTGCTTCGGGCGTCACATCGGCGATGAACGCGTCCATCGCCGACTCGGAGGCCGCCAGGTATTTCAGCTTGGTGGCGGTGCGCTGAATCGACATCAGCTCGACGTGGAAATAGCCGTCTTGTTGCGCCTCGGTGTCGCCGAACTGGTGCAGTGCGGCCATATACGGCAGCGGTGCGGCGTACATCCGGTCGAATCGTTGCAGCAGATCCCGGTAGGTCGACGCGAAGTCGTCCAGTTCCATATCATTCAGCTCGGTCAGGTTGCGCACCAATCGGTTCGGGTACAGGTGCACCTCCACCGGCCAGCGCGCGGCGAACGGCACGAACGCGGTGAACAGTTCGGTGCGCGCGACTATCCGACTACCGTCGGCAATCTCTGCAGCCAGCAGGCCGGCAAAGAGGTTGCTGCCGTGGCTGATTCGATGCCGTCGAGCCTGATCCAGCATCGTCGCCGTGCGGGGCGTCAAGTAGGGGTAGCCATAGATCTGGCCGTGCGGATGGCTCAGCGTCACCCCGATCTCCTCACCACGGTTCTCGAAGCAGAACACCTGCTCGATCCCGGGCGTGGCCATCAACTCGGCGGTGCGGTGCCGCCACACGTCGACGACCAGCCGGGCGTGCGGCAGGTCCAGGCCGGCGAACGACCCGGCGTGGTCTGCCGAGAAGCAGACCACCTCGCAGCGGCCGTGCCCGGCAGCGCAGACCAACCCCGTGAACCCGCCGTCGCCGGGCGGGGTGAGCGGCGCCGGCCCGGCGCCGGCCAGGCTGGGAAAGCGGTTCTCGAAGACGACGACGTCGTAGTCTTCGGCCGGCACCTCGCTGGTCAGCCCGCTCGGTCCCGGACACAGCGGGCACTGCTGGGCCGGCGGCTGGTAGGTGCGGTCCTGGCGTTGCGCGGCGATGATCACCCACTGCCCAGTGGTCGCATCGAACCGCAGCTCCGGCGGCGCCGGGTCGCGCGGGGGCAGTGGGCGCCGGTCCGGCACCGGCGCCGGGGGGTGACCGGGCAAGGCGAAGAACAGCAGCTGGCGGCCATCGGCCAGCGTCCACCGGGTCGGCTGGGTCGGCGCGATCACCGGGCCACCTTAGACGACGAACCGGGGGTGCAACCGCTCCGGTGTGATCTCCGCCCCGGCGGTGAGGTCGTCGACCAACCCGGCGGCGAACTCCAGCAGCCCGGGGATGTCAATGGCGTATGGTGGCCCTCCCTGGTCATGGGAGAGCCGGCCGGATGCGCCCTGCAGCAGGGTCACCGCGCCCTTGCGATTGCCGCGCTGGATGTGGGTGATGCCGACCGCCAGCTGCGCCAGGCCCTGCCACAGCATCCGCTCGCGCACCGGGCAGTTCTTCCAGGCCGCCTCGAACACCTCGTGGGCGTTGAACGCCAAGCCGTCATCGATCAACCGCTGCGCGTAGGCCAGCGTCTGCGCCGGCGGCAGATCGAGATCCTCGGGGATGCCTTCGACGACGTCAGGGCCGTGATAGCCGTGCGGCAGCGGGCGACCCAACCGGTCGC
>NZ_JBYCLE010000632.1:0-2882 GCF_057473765.1 Mycobacterium sp. TH-M106
TCTGCGCCGGCGCTGCGGATGGAGGAACTCGTCCCGCTGGTGCGCCGTATCTGGAACCTGCATGAGGGCCCGATCCGGCACGAGGGCCGCTTCTACCGGATGAACCTGGTCCCGACCGAGCGCGTCGCGCCACCCAAGCGCGACATCCCGATCATCACCGCCGGTGTGCGTCCCCGGATGTGCGAGGCCGCCGGCCGGGTTGCCGACGGGTTGGCCGGCCACCCGCTGTTCACCACCACGTACGTCGAGGAGGTCGTCAAGCCGGCGATAGCCAGAGGCGCCGCGCACGCCGGCCGAAACGCAAAGGACGTGGAGATCATCTCGATGGTGATGTGCTCGATCCACGACGACCCCGACATAGCGCGGCGTGAACTCGCCCAGCAGATCGCCTTTTACTCCTCGGTCAAGACCTACGACACGGTGCTCGACGTCAACGGTTTCGCCAAGGAGGGTCAGGTGATCCGCGACGCGTTCGCCCGGCGTGACTTTCCGGCCATGTTCGACGCGGTCTCCGACGAGATGATCGACACCATGGGCGTCGCCGGAACTGCCGACGACGTCCGTGCCGGGTTGCGGCGCTACGAGGGCGTCCTCGACCACATCATGGTTTATCCGCCCTCGATCGGCATTGCCGCCGAACGTGTTCGGGAGAACCTCGATGCGCTGATCGCGCAATGTTCGCCCGCTCGACGAAGGCCCTGAACATCAGAACCCGGTGCCGTGCACCTCGTGTCCGGGTGTTTCGACCATCAGCCCGCGGTAGGCCTGCTCGACGTTGGAGCCGTGGTTGACCACACCGTCGACTTCGCGGGCGATCGGCATGTTGAGCCCGTACTGGCCGGCGAACTCCATGACCACGCTGGCGGCCCGGACCCCCTCGGCCACCTGGCTCATCGACGCGATGATCTCGTCGATCGCCTTGCCCGCACCGAGCTGTTCACCGACGTAGCGGTTGCGGCTGCGCTGGCTGGTGCAGGTGACGATCAGGTCGCCCATGCCGGCCAGGCCGGCGAACGTATCGCGGGCCCCGCCCATCGCCTCGCCGAGCTTGCCCATCTCGCGCACCGAGCGGGCCATCACCATGGCCCGGGTGTTCTCGCCGATCCCCAGCGAGTAGCCCATCCCGACGGCGATGGCGTAGACATTCTTCAACGCGCCGGCCAGCTCGACACCGGTCACGTCGTCGGTGGTGTACACCCGAAAACGCCTGGTGCGGAACAATAATGCGAGCTCTGCCGCCAGATGCTGGTCCGGCATCGCCAGCACCGCCGCCGCCGCGTAGCCTTCGGCCACCTCGCGGGCGATGTTGGGGCCGGCAAGAATGCCCGCCGGATGCCCGGGCAGCACCTCGTCGACGATCTGCGACATCCGCATATTGGTGCCCTGCTCTAAGCCCTTGACCAGGGAGACCACCGGCACCCACGGCCGCAGTTGGGCGGCCAGCTCCTCGAGCACCCCGCGGAACCCGTGCGAGGGCACGGCCATCACGACGACGTCGGCGCTGCCCGCGGCCTCGGCGAAGTCGGTGGTGGCACGCAGCGTGTCGGAGAGCACCACGTCGTTACCGAGGTAGCGGTGGTTGCGGTGGTTGTCGTTGATGTCGTCTGCGGTTTGCTTCGATCGCACCCACTGCAGGGTCGGTGCGCGCCGAGCACAGATTGATGCGACGGTGGTGCCCCAGGAGCCGCCGCCGAGCACCACCACCTTCGGTTTGCGAAGAGCAGCTGCCATGATGCTCAGCGTATTGCCGGCGCTGCCGGCGCACCGGAAGTTCGCGAAGTTACCGCTCTTAGCCGG
The DNA here is from genome assembly GCF_057473765.1 of Mycobacterium sp. TH-M106. NCBI lineage: Bacteria > Bacillati > Actinomycetota > Actinomycetes > Mycobacteriales > Mycobacteriaceae > Mycobacterium > Mycobacterium sp. TH-M106. The sequence goes on from NZ_JBYCLE010000632.1 coordinate 1,798, forward strand.
CCAGCCGCGCCCGATCGGCGGCGCGGCCGAACACCATCGACTCCTCGATCCGGTCGAATGTGTTGTCGATGGCGTCGGCGAAGTAGTTCTGCCGGACGTTCCAGGGTCGTTTGGTCCCGGATTTGGGCAGCGCGTGCGGGGAGCGCATCACGTAGCCGGCCTGGATGTCCCAGGACGGCTTCTCGACCATCGGCTGGTCGCCGCGATGCGGGTACGCGTGGGTGTAGCCGTGAGAGCGCATGTAGGACAGCAGCTTCGCGGTCGCCCGTGCGGTGATGTCGGCGCGCAACGTCCATGACGCGTTGGTGTAGCCCACACACCAGAACAGGTTGGGCACGTCCTCGAGCATGTGCGCCTTGTAGACGAAGCGATCGGCCGGCTTGACTTCGGTGCCGTCGATGCTGACCCGCACACCGCCGAGCGCCTGCAGTTGCAGACCGGTGGCGGTGACGATCACGTCGGCGTCGAGGCGCCCGCCGGATTTCAGGGCAATGCCGGCGGCGTCGACGTGGTCGATATGGTCGGTCACCACCTCGGCGCGGCCCTCCGTGATCGCGACGTAGAGGTCGGCGTCGGGGATCAGGCACAGTCGCTGGTCCCATGGGTTGTATCGAGGTTTGAAGTGGGTGTCGACGTCGTAGCCCGTGGGCAGGTTGCTCACCGCGGTCCGACGCAGCAACCATTTCATCAACCATGGCGTCTTGCGGGCAAAAAACCAGATCATTCCTTCAAAAAATGCATAACGCATGTGATTGAGCAGATGTGCTGCCTTGCGCGGCAACACTTTCCGGGTGATCTCCGCGAACGGGCTGAACCTCGACGCCGAGATGAGGTAGGTCGGCGAGCGCTGCAGCATGGTCACCTTGGCGGCCTGCTGCGCCAGTGACGGGATCAGTGAGACAGCGGTGGCTCCACTACCGATGACGACCACCTTCTTGTCGGCGCAGTCCAGGTCGTCGGGCCAATGCTGCGGATGCACCACCGGCCCGGCGAACTGCTCGATGCCGGGGAACTCGGGTGTGTAGCCCTCGTCGTAGTTGTAGTAGCCGGATCCGAAGAAGACGAACCGGGCGCGGTAGGTCTTG
>NZ_JBYCLE010000633.1:0-6628 GCF_057473765.1 Mycobacterium sp. TH-M106
CCGGCGGCGACGGCGGCGACGGCGGCAACGGCGGCGCCTCGGGCGACACGCCGGGAGCCCACGGCGCGCCCGGCGCCGCTCACGACGGCGGCACCGGCGGCAACGGCGGCGCCGGCGGCGCGGGCGCCGAGCCCGTCAGCGCCAGCGGCTAGGCAGGCTCTCCCGAAGTCCGTCTCCTCGTCGTTCAGCCACCTGCGCTGGCCCGCCGACTTTCGTTGCGCCAGACCAAGATCCAGCTCGGTGGCGGCTCATCGGGTTGGACGGGGGCCGCCAGGTCGCGCCGCGGCGGCCCGTAGGTGCTGATGCAGTTCGGGGTTTTGCCACACCTGCTGCTGGGCCTGCGTGACGAATGACCCCGGTTCAAGAATCAGAACTCCGTCGACCTCAGTAAACCGGTACTGCCCTGCGTGGCGTTTACCCAGGGTGGTACGGCCGCGGGCATCAACTGTCACGAACATCTCTTCCATTTCGCCCACAATAGGCTTGCGCTGAGGCTACGCCCGCTCGGTGAGGCAGCTGCTGCCTCGGTCGTCTGGTTCGCTACTTGAGCGCCTGCCATGCGTCGTCGATGCGGGCGCGGGCTTCGTTGACGTCACGGCGGAGTCGTTCAAGGTTGACGATGTCTGCCCGGGCCGCGCTCAGTCCGGCCTGGCGTAGGAACGCGGAAACCGACATCCCCGCGCTCTGGGCGGCCTGACGGACGCGGCCCTCATCTTCGAAGCTCAACCGCACCGCGACCCGCGCCGCCCGCGGTGGAACGTACTTCACCTGTTCGCCCAGCATGTCTGGGTCGTTGCGGTGCGCACAGTAGTAGTCGACCAGCTCGGCCTCGGTCATCTGTTCGGGCTGCTTCTCAATCATCACTGCTCCCACGCGGATGGCGAGCCACTCAAGTACGGACTGTCGCGTGCATCCTCCCGGCGCATCACCGAGGAGCACCGATGGGTGTATCGAGTTGTCGGCGATCTGCAGATTCTCCAGGCTCGGTACCACTACTGACCCGAGCCGGCCGGGTGTGTACCCGTTGCGGCCACCAGAACCACTTGCCGAGCAGCGCGGCGATCGACGGGGTCATGAATGACCGGATCACCAGCGTGTCGACCAGCAGGCCCAGCCCGATCGTCGACCCCACCTGGCCGATCACCCGCAGGTCGCTGACCAGCATCGACATCATGGTGAACGCGAAGACCAGACCGGCCGAGGTGACCACCGAGCCGCTGCCGCCCATCGCCCGGATGATGCCGGTGTTCAAGCCCGCGTGGATCTCCTCCTTGAACCGGGCCACCAGCAGCAGGTTGTAGTCGGAGCCGACGGCCAGCAGGATGATGACCGACATCGCTAGCACCATCCAGTGCAGGTCCAGCCCGACGATGTGCTGCCAGATCAGCACGGACAGCCCGAACGACGTGCCCAGTGACAACACCACGGTGCCGACGATCACCGCGGAGGCGATCACCGCGCGCGTGATCAGCAGCATGATGATGAAAATCAGGCACAGCGAAGCGATTCCGGCGATGATCAGGTCGTAGCTGGAGCCTTCGGCCATGTCCTTGTACACCGACGCGGTGCCGCCGAGGTAGACCTTGGAGCCTTCCAGCGGCGTGCCCTTGAGGGCTTCGTGGACGGCGTGTTTGACCGGCCCGATGTGCGAGATGCCTTCCGGCGACATCGGATCGCCCTCGTGGGAGATGATGAACCGCACCGCGTGTCCGTCCGGCGACAAGAACATCTTCATGCCGCGCTTGAAATCGGCGTTGTCGAAGGCCTCCGGCGGCAGGTAGAACGAGTCGTCGTTCTTCGACTCGTCGAACGCCTGGCCCATCGCGTTCTGGTTCTCCAGCATCTTTTCCAGCTGCCGCTGCAGCCCGTCCATGGTGGACTGCATGGTCAGCTGGATCCTTCGCATCGACTTCATGGTCTCGATCATCGGCGGCATGACCACCAGCATCTGCGGGATCAGCTCGTCGAGGCGGTCCATGTCCGGCAGGATGAGGTCGATGTCCTCGGACATCTCGTCGACGCCGTCCAACGTGTCCCAGATATTCCGCAGTGACCAGCAGAACGGGATGTCGAAACAGTGCGGCTCCCAGTAGAAGTAGTTGCGGATCGGCCGCCAGAAATCCTCGAAATTGGACATGTTGTCCCGCAGCTTTGCGACGTCGCCGGCCATCTTGTGCATCTTGGTGACCATGTTGTCGGTGGTCTGGGCCATGCCCTTGGTGATCTCGAGCATCTCTTCCATGGAGTGGATCGTCACTTCCATCTGGTCACCCATGACCAGCATGTCTTTCATCCGGTCCAGCATGTACTTCATGTTCAGTTGCTGGGTGGTGCCCTGCATGCTGATCTGGAACGGGATGGTCGTGTGCTCGATCGGCGTCCCCAGCGGCCGGGTGATCGCCTGCACCCGCCCGATGCCCGGCACCTCGAAGACGCGTTTGGCGATGCGGTTGATGACCAGGAAGTCGGCCGGGTTGCGCAGGTCGTGGTCGGCTTCGATCAGCAGCAGCTCCGGATTCATCCGGGCCTGCGAGAAATGCCGGTCGGCCGCGGCATAGCCGATGTTGGCCGGGACGTAGCCGGGCAGGTAGTGGCGGTCGTTGTAGTTGGCGTGGTATCCGGGCAGGGTTAAAAGCCCGACCAGACAGACGGCCGTGGTGGCCACAAGAATGGCGCCCGGCCAGCGCACGATCAGGGCGCCGATCCGCCGCCAGGTCCGGATCCGCATCGCCCGCTTGGGCTCCAGCATGCCGAAACGGCTCGCGACCACGACAACCGCCGCGCCCAGGGTCAGCGCCGCGGCCACCACGACGATCATGCCGATGGCCAGCGGGATACCCAACGTCTCGAAGTAGGGCAGCCGGGTGAAGTGCAGGCAGAACGTTGCCCCCGCGATCGTCAGGCCCGAGCCGAGGATCACGTGCGCGGTCCCGTGATACATCGTGTAAAACGCCGATTCTTTGTCCTCGCCGACCGAGCGTGCCTCCTGGTAGCGGCCGAGCAGGAAGATCACGTAGTCCGTCGAGGCGGCGATGGCCAGCGTCACCAGCAGGTTGACCGCGAACGTCGAGAGCAAAATGATGTTGTGGTAGCCGAGGAAGGCCACCACGCCTCGGGCCGCGACCAACTCGAACACCACCATCGCCAGCACCAGTAGAACGGTGCCGATGGACCGGTAGACCAGCAGCAGCATGGTGATGATCACCACGAAGGTCAGCGCGGTGATGACCTTGAGGCTTTTGTCGCCGGCGATGTGCTGATCGGCGGTGAGCGCCGCCGGGCCGGTCACGTAGGCCTTCACCCCGGGCGGCGGCGGGGTGTCGGCGATGATGCGCTGAATCGCCTCCACGGACTCAGTGGCTAGCGTCTCGCCCATGTTGCCGGCCAGATACACCTGGACGTAGGCGGCCTTGCCGTCCGGGCTCTGCGAGCCCGCGGCGGTTAACGGGTCGCTCCAGAAGTCCTGGATGTGCTCGACGTGTTTGGTGTCGGCCTTCATCTTGGCGACCAGCGCGTCGTAGTAGCGGTGCGCGGCGTCGCCGAGCGGCTGCTGGCCTTCCAGCACCACCATCGCGGAGCTGTCGGATTTGAACTCGTTGAACACCGTGCCGACGCGTTTCATGGCGATCATCGACGGCGCGTCCTTCGGGCTCATCGACACCGCCCGCATCCGTCCGACCTCGTCGAGCTGGGGCACGACGGTGTTCAGCACCACGACCACGGCCACCCAGGCCAAGATGATCGGCAGCGCAAGCCGGCGGATCCACCGCGGGATGGCTAGCTGCCAGGCGGGTGTGGGCGCCTGGGACGTGTTGGGCGCCGTGGGCGGCTCTGCCGGGGGCCGGGCGTCGGTGGGGTTCTCGCTGGTGTGTCGGCTCATGCGGACTTCACTATGCAGAAGGTTTGGGCGTGAACGCCATTGGAGATTCTCTCATCCTTGACTTCGCCGTCGACGGTGATCCGGCATCCGATGGTGTCGCCGTCGCCCTGCGCGACGACGATGGGGCTGACCGCCGGGTCGGTGGTCGACAGCGTCAGCGACCAGGGCAGGCCGGCGCTGTCCAGCCGCTGCGGCTGGGCGTCCAGGTCCAGATAGTTGATGTCGGCGAAGGTCCCGTCCGGGCTGAAGATGTCATAGACCACGACTTTGGGGTTGAACGGCTCGGTGTCTTCGAACACGGTGGACGCGCCGGCGTTGTCGTGGGCGCCGAAGTATCCGTGGACCCGGTGCACTATGAACGCGCCGACGCCGACGACCACCGCGATGAGCAGCGGCAGCCACGCACGTCTGATAACGCCGAACATGATCCCCTGCCCTTTCGTACCGCGTCGACGTGCCAAGATTAGTGCATCAAACTTCCTTCCGTGACCGGCGGTAGTCAAATCGAACGTATTTTCGATATACTGGCCGGCATGGGCTGGGGTTGTGGGCCGCCGAGCTGGGCGGAGATGGAGCGGGTGCTCGACGGCAGGCCGCGGCACACCGGAGCCGGCGCTCCCGATTCGGACAACCCGGCGTGGTCGCGCAGCCGGCAGGCGCACCGGCCCCCCGGCGGCACCGCCGTCCCCTATGCCGAACTGCACGCGCACTCGGCCTACAGCTTCCTCGACGGGGCCAGCACACCGGAGGAGCTGGTCACCGAGGCCGCTCGGCTGGGCCTGCGCGGCATCGCGTTGACCGACCACAACGGCCTCTACGGGGTGGTGCGGTTCGCCGAGGCGGCCAGGGAACTGGATATCGTCACCGTCTTCGGTGCCGAACTGTCGCTGGGAGCTTCGGCGCGCACCGACGAACCGGACCCGCCGGGCCCGCACCTGCTGGTACTGGCACGTGACCCGGAAGGTTATCGGCGACTGTCGCGCCAGCTGGCCGCGGCACACTTGGCCGGCGGCGAAAAAGGCAGGCCGCACTTCGATTTCGACGCGCTGGCCGACGCGGCGGGAGGGCATTGGCACATCCTGACCGGGTGTCGCAAAGGCCATGTCCGCCATGCGCTGGCCACCGGCGGCCCGGAGGCGGCCGCGGCGGCGCTAGCCGACCTGGTGGACCGGTTCGGCCGACGGCGGGTCAGCGTCGAGCTGACTCGGCACGGCCAGCCGCTCGACGACGAGCGCAATGCCGCGCTGGCGGCGCTAGCGCCGCGCTTCGGGGTCTCGGTGGTGGCCACCACCGGCGCGCACTTCGCCGGGCCGTGCCGGGGCCGGCTGGCGATGGCAATGGGTGCGATACGTGCCCGCCGGTCGCTGGATTCCGCCGTCGGCTGGCTGGCGCCGCTGGGCGGTTCGCATCTGCGCTCCGGCGAGGAGATGGCGCGGCTGTTCGCGCCGCGCCCCGACGTGGTGACCGCGGCAGCCGAACTCGGTGAGCAGTGCGGATTTCCGCTGACGCTGATCGCCCCGCGACTGCCGTCGTTTCACGTACCGGCCGGGCACACCGAAGACAGCTGGCTGCGGCAACTGGCACTGGCGGGTGCCAGCGACCGATACGGCCCACCCGAGCGTGCGCCGCGGGCGTACGCGCAGATCGAACGCGAGCTGAAAGTCATTGCACAGCTACAGTTCCCGGGATACTTCCTGATAGTGCACGACATCACCCGGTTCTGCCGGCGCAACGACATCCTGTGCCAGGGAAGGGGATCGGCGGCCAACTCGGCGGTCTGCTACGCGCTGGGCATCACCGCGGTGGACCCGGTGGCCAACGATCTGCTGTTCGAGCGTTTCTTGTCGCCCGCCCGCGACGGGCCGCCCGACATCGACGTCGACATCGAATCGGACCAGCGGGAAAAGGTCATCGGCTACGTCTACGACACCTACGGCCGCGACTACGCCGCGCAGGTCGCCAACGTCATCACCTACCAGCGCCGCAGCGCGGTGCGCGACATGGCCCGGGCGCTGGGCTTCTCGACGGGCCAGCAGGACGCCTGGAGCAAGCAGCTCAGCCGGTGGGGTGACGCTGACCGCTCCGATGTCGAGGGCATCCCCGAACAGGTGGTCGAGCTGGCTACCCAGATCGCCGACCTGCCCAGGCATCTGGGCATCCACTCCGGCGGCATGGTGATCTGCGATCGCCCGATCGCCGACGTGTGTCCGGTGGAGTGGGCCCGGATGCCCGGCCGCAGTGTGCTGCAGTGGGACAAAGACGACTGTGCGGCAATCGGTTTGGTGAAGTTCGACCTGCTCGGGCTGGGCATGCTCTCGGCGCTGCACTACGCGCAAGACCTGGTGGCCCAGCACCGGGGCATCGAGGTGGATCTGGCCCGCATCGACCTGTCCGAGCCGGCGGTGTACGAGATGTTGGCGCGCGCCGACTCCGTCGGCGTGTTCCAGGTGGAGTCGCGCGCCCAGATGGCCACCCTGCCGCGGCTGCGGCCCCGCGAGTTCTACGACCTGGTGGTGCAGGTGGCGCTGATCCGACCCGGGCCGATTCAGGGCGGGTCGGTGCATCCCTACATCCGCCGCCGCAACGGCGTCGACCCGGTGGCCTACGAGCATCCGTCGATGGCCCGCGCGCTGCGGAAAACGCTGGGGGTACCGCTGTTTCAGGAGCAGCTGATGCAGCTGGCGGTGGACTGCGCGGGTTTCTCGGCGGGAGAGGCCGACCAGCTGCGCCGCGCCATGGGGTCCAAAC
>NZ_JBYCLE010000634.1:0-9062 GCF_057473765.1 Mycobacterium sp. TH-M106
GCCGGTAGAGCACGTCTTCGACTTCGGCGGGGTAGACGTTTTCGCCGCCGGAGATCACCATGTCTTTCACCCGGTCGATCACCCAGATGTATCCGTCCTCGTCGGCCCGGCCGATGTCGCCGGTGTGAAACCAGCCCTGTGCGTCGATCACCGCGGCGGTGGCATCCGGGTTGCGCCAGTATCCGGCCATCACCTGCGGCCCGCGTACACAGATCTCGCCGCGCTCACCCGTCGGCACCGGGTTGTTGTCCGCATCGACTAACCGGACGTCCGACAGTGGCAGCACCTGATGGCCCGCCGCGCCGATCTTCACGCCCACTTCGTCGGTGCGCAGCACCAACGCCAGCGGGGCCGTTTCGGTGAGTCCGTAGCCCTGCGCGAACGGGATCCCGCGTTCGCCGTAGATCCCGATCAGCGTCTCGGGTACCGGCGCGCCGCCGCAGATCAGGCGACGGAGACTGGAAAGGTCGGCCTCCGCGAACTCGGGGAGCTGGCTGATGAACAAGAACATCGCCGGCACCCCGAACATGGTGGTGACCCGGTGCTCGGTGATCAGTTTGAGCGCTTGGCTGGGATCGAAGGTGGCCATCACGACGATGTGGCCGCCCTTCTGCAGCGTCACCAGCGTAGTGACGTTCAACCCGCCGATGTGAAACATCGGAGCGCACACCAGTGACACGTCGTCCTGGTGGGTGTCGAAAGACAGCAACGCATTGACGTTGTTCCAGAACAGGTTTGCGTGGGTGAGCATCGCCCCTTTGGGACGCCCGGTGGTGCCAGAGGTGTACATGATCACCGCGACCTCGTCCGGTCCGGGGTGGACCGGCTCGGTGATCGGCTGACGATCAGCGAGCAAGGTGTCGAGCACCTCCCACCCGGGCACCGGTGTCAGCGCGATCGCGCGGCGCACCCCCGCCTCGGCGCGCACCGGGTCGACCACCGCGGCGCGTTCGGCGTCGGCCAGCAGGGTGTGCACCCCGGCGTCGCCGAGGATGTAGCTCAGTTCGGCGGCGGTGAGCCGCCAGTTCAACGGCACGAACACCGCGCCGAGCCGGGCGGCGGCGAACAGGGTGGCCAGGAAGTCGGGGTGGTTGAGCCCCAGGTAGCCGACGCGGTCCCCACGCTCGACCCCGCCTCCGGCCAGTTCGGCGGCCAGCCGGTCGATGCGTTCGGCGAACGCACGATAGGTCATGGTGTGCCCGTCGAACGTGATCGCCGGAAGGTGGGGGATGGCCGCGGCGCGGCGGGCGATCCAGGAGCCGAGGTCCATCGGGGGCTGTACGCGCATGTTCATCTGTCAGATCCTGCCTCCGAGTGGTGCTGAGCGGACACGGGTTAGGTGATTTCGGTTGGGGGGCTTACTGGGCTTATTCAGCTGCGCCGTATTCGCCGAACCAGTTGGCGAGTTTGCCGCGTCGGCTGACGGCGCGCAATCTGCGCTCCGTGGACGTGCGGGTCTTGGTGGTGGTGACGATGAGAAGTTCGTCGCCGACTGCGATCCGGGTATGCGGTTGCGGGACGAACGTGTTGCCGCTGCGAATGATCAGGGTGATGACGCTGGGGTTCGGCAGCCGCAGCTCGAGAATCGAAACGTTGTGCAGCTGGGATCCCGGCTGCACCGTCATGGACAACAGCTCGGCTTCCAGCACGTCCAGCGGTGCCGCCTCCACCTGGATTTCGCGGGTGGAGTCCCGCGGAATCAGGCCCAGCCGGTGCGCCATCCGGCTCAGACCGGGGCCCTGCACCAGGGTGTACACCACCACCAGGATGAACACGATGTTCAATAGCCGATAACCGTCCGGAACCCCCTCGACGATCGGAAACGTCGCCAGCACAATCGGAACAGCGCCGCGCAGGCCGGCCCAGGACAGGAAGATCTGCTCACGCCACGGCACCTTGAACCAGGTCAGCGAGGCCAGCACCGAAAGCGGTCGGCTGAGCAGCAGCAGCACCGCCCCGGTGACCAGCGCCGGGATCAGCTCACCCAGCAGCTGGCGGGGGCTGACCAACAAGCCGAGCAGCACGAACAAGCCGATCTGCGCCAGCCAGCCGAGCCCTTCGGCGAACGAGCGGGTTGCCGAACGGTGCGGCAGCCCGGAGTTGGCCAGCACCACCCCGGACAGGTAGGCGGCGAGAAATCCGCTGGCGTGCACGCTCCCCGCCGCCGCGAAAGCCACCATGCCCAGCCCGAACGTCGCTAGCGGATAAAGCCCGGACGCCGGCAAGGCAGCCCGCCGCAGCGCGAGCGCCCCGAGCAGCCCGATGACCAGTCCGATCGCTGCGCCGGCCGCGAGTTCATAGAGCACACCGAGCACCACGGTGCCCGCGTCCAGGGCCAGCGGTGTGGTGCTGAACACCAAGACCAAAATGGCGCCCGGCGCATCGTTGAAGCCGGACTCGGCTTCCAGCAGGCCGGCGACTCGCCGGGGCAGCGGCAACACCCGCAGGATGGAGAACACCGCGGCCGCGTCGGTCGGCGAGACGATGGCACCCAGCAACAGCGCCAGCTGCCAGCTGATGCCCAGTAGCAGGTGCGCGGCCGCAGCGGTGACGACCATGCTGACGCCGACCCCGACGGTGGCCAGCACACCCGCAGGTGCCAGCAGCTTGCGGATATCGGCGAACTGTGTCGTCAGACCGCCTTCGACCAGGATTATCGCCAGCGCGGCGGTCCCGAGGTCGCTGGCGAGCGCCACGTCGCTGAACTCCAGCCCGAGCCCGTCATTTCCGATGGCCACCCCGACGGCCAGGAACAGTAACAGGCTGGGCAGGCCCACCCGGGCTGCTGCTCGGGTGGCCACGATGCTCGCCAGCAGCACCAGACCCGCTATCAGCAGCGCCACGTAGAGCTGCTGCAAGCTCATCTCATCCCCATTCGGGCTGGCCGGTTTCGGGCTATCTGCCAGTAAATCAGTACCCTGTGCGGGCTTGCCCCGGCTGTGGTACACCCGGAGCATGCGCATCGGAATCGCCGGTGCCGGTGCGGTCGGTCGGTCCGTCGCTCGGGAGCTGTTGGACGACGGCCACAAGGTTCTGCTGATCGAACGCAACCCGCAGCACTACGAGCCGCACACCGCTCCGGACGCGGAATGGCTGCTCGCCGACGCCTGCGAGCTGGCATCGCTCGAAGAGTCCGGGATCGAGACGTGCGACGTGGTGATCACCGCCACCGGCGACGACAAAGTGAACTTGGCAGCCGCCCTGCTGGCCAAGGCCGAATTCGGGGTGGCCAGAGTGGTCGCCAGGGTTAACGACGCCCGCAACGAGTGGCTGTTCGACGAAGCGTGGGGTATTGACGTGGCGGTCTCCACACCGCGAGCAATGGTCGCCAGCGTGGAGGGCGCCATCGACGTCGGCCACCTGGTGCAGTTGATGGGGCTGCGGCGCGGGCAGGTGAACCTGGCGAAATTGACGCTGCCCGCCGATAATCCACTGGTCGGTCAGCGGGTGTGCGATGTGGTGCTGCCGGAGAATTCCGCACTGGTGACCGTGCTCCGAGAGGGTGCCGTCATCCTTCCGCGGGCCACAGATGCGCTGCAGTCGGGTGACGAGTTGCTGTTCGCCGCTGACAGCCGCGTCGAGGATCAGATCCGGGCCCTCGCCGGCCAGCACCACGGCAGCTGAGCACGGCTCAGCCGCGGCGGGCCTGCCGTGCCGCCGCCTCGGTGGCCTTGCGGATCGGGCCTCGCCACAGATCGCCGTGCCCTGGCGCCAGGACCTCGGTCTCCAGTAGCGCCAGCGCCGCCAGGCTGTGCAGGCAGTCGTCCTGACTGTGGCTGAACAGCGCCGGCAACAGCTGCGGCCCGCTGCGTGGCAGCACTGGGTGGCCGGTGATCAGGGCGTCGCCGCTGGCCAGCACGCCGTCGACCAGATACGAGCAGTGCCCGCTGGTGTGTCCGGGGGTGGGGATGGGTGTCGGCTGGCCCGGCAGTTCGGCGGCAATCTCGGCGCTCAGCGGCCGGGCAGTCGGAATCCCTTCGCGGCTCAGGCCGCCGTTGCGCACTACGTGCATGCTCCACAGTGCCCAGCTGGGTCGCCACAGCTGCCGCGCGATGCGCAGCGGCGACGCCTGCTGCAGATACTCGCGCTTGGCGTGGCCCACTTCGTCGGGATGGCAATACACTAGGGTGCCATACGTTTTCGCCAGCCAGATCGCCGAACCGAAATGGTCGACGTGCGCGTGGGTCAGCAGCACGGCGCGCACGTCACCGGGATGGTAGCCCAGCGCACCCAGCGATGCCAGCACGTCGGCCCGGTCACCGGGGTAGCCGGCGTCGATCAGCAGCACACCCTTGTCGTCGGTGACCAGCAGCCAGTTGACCGCTTCGCCCCGGGCCAGGTGCACCCGCTCGGTGACCGGAACAACCTCAACCGAGCTGGCAGCCATGCCGGTGAGTCTATGGAGCGCCGGAGCAGGTAGAAAAGGTGGAATGGCGCAACAACTGAGACTGGGTTATAAGGCATCCGCCGAGCAGTTCGGGCCGCGGGAGCTCGTCGAACTGGGTGTCGCCGCCGAAGCACACGGCATGGACAGCGCCACGGTCAGCGACCACTTCCAGCCCTGGCGCCACGTCGGCGGGCACGCGCCGTTCTCACTGTCCTGGCTGACCGCGGTCGGGGAACGCACCGAGCGGATCATGCTGGGCACCTCGGTGCTCACCCCGACGTTCCGGTACAACCCCGCCGTGATCGCGCAGGCGTTCGCCACCATGAGTTGCCTGTATCCCGGGCGGATCTTCCTCGGGGTGGGCACCGGTGAAGCCCTCAACGAGATCGCCACCGGTTACACCGGCGAGTGGCCTGAGTTCAAGGAGCGGTTCGCCCGTCTACGGGAATCGGTGCGGCTGATGCGCGAGCTGTGGCACGGCGACCGTGTGGATTTCGACGGCGAGTACTACCACCTCCAGGGCGCCTCCATCTACGACGTGCCCGAGGGTGGGGTGCCGGTGTACATCGCCGCCGGTGGACCGGTGGTGGCGAAATACGCCGGCCGCGCCGGCGATGGCTTCATCTGCACCTCCGGCAAGGGCGCGGAGCTCTACGCCGAGAAGCTGATGCCGGCGGTTTTGGAAGGTGCAGCGCGTGCAGGTAGACCAGTCGACGAGATCGACAAGATGATCGAGATCAAGATCTCCTACGACCCGGATCCCGAACTGGCGCTGGGCAACACCCGATTCTGGGCGCCGCTGTCGTTGACCGCCGAGCAGAAACACTCCATCGACGACCCGATCGAGATGGAGAAGGCCGCCGACGCGCTGCCGATCGAGCAGGTCGCCAAGCGTTGGATCGTGACCTCGGACCCCGACGAGGCCGTGGAGAAGGTCAGCCAGTACGTCGCATGGGGCTTCAACCATCTGGTGTTCCATGCGCCCGGCCACGACCAGCGCCGTTTCCTGCAGCTGTTCGAAACGGACCTGGCACCGCGCCTGCGCCGGCTGTAAGGCGGTCAGAATGGCGCCAGAAGGGCGTCAGAAGGGCGTCAGAAGGGCGGTGGCTCGTCGTTTCGGACTAACTCGGCGATGCGCTTTCGACGCTCCACGGCGAGGCGTTCTTCGTTGATGCGGCGTTCGGCGGTGATGCGGTGGTGGCGGTCGGCGGCGCGGGTGCGTTGGCGCCGCGGCATCATCACGCCCCGGCCCGGGTCCGCCGGGACGGTGCCGTCGGGAAGGGCCAACTCGCCGGTCGGGGTGGCCAACACGGGGAAGAAGATGCTGCCGCCTGGGATCGTGGTGTAGGTCTGGCCGCTGGGGGCCGTCCACTCCACGGTGCCGTCGGACAACTGGCGATCCGTCCAGCCGCCGACACCGGTGTAGAAGGTTTTCAAAAGGTGGTGAGTCACGCAGAGCAGCTTGAGGTTCGAGGGGTGGGTGGGCCCGAGCGGAAACGGCACCGTGTGGTCGATCTGGCATACCGCAGCAGGGCTGCTGCACCCAGGGAATCGACACGTCAAATCGCGCACACGCACGAACTCGCCCAGCGCCGCCGACGGCCGGTACCCGGCTTCCGGGTCGGTTAAGGGCCACGTCAGCGGCTTGACCTTCGCGGTGCGCGCCATGTCCTTGACCACGTCCGACGGTATCGGGCCGAATTCGGGCAGGTATCCCGGCGCTGTGGACTCAGCGCTGATGGTGCTCTGCTCGGCGATGAGGTGAATGACCACATCGGTGGCCGGCTTGCGTTGTGCCGCCTGGCAATCCGACGAACCGCATTGGCAGCGCATCGTCTCAAGCCCGGCGGCCAGCGCACCCAGGGCATCAGCGCGACGCTGTTCTTTGCTGCGGGGATCGTCGCGACATACCGTGTCGGCCAAGGCATCGAGCCTGCGGTCCAGCGCGCCGCCGTCGGTGGCGTGCAATTGCCCCCAGATACCGGCCAGCCCGGAATCCACCGGCCCGATCTCGACATAGCGATCTTCGTTGCGCAGCCCTGGCACCCGCCGACCGGCCGGGTCGAACCGGGCGATCCACATGTCTATGCGCTCGAAGAGTTTCGGCTTAGACAACCGCATCCATGTCGATGCGTGTGCGGCCACGGCGGCATCCAGCTTGGCGACCAACACCGGATCCTCCACCAACTCGGTGCGATACACCACCGCCGCCATCAGCCGAAAGTCGATATCGCCGCGAGCAAAAACCTCGGCGACCCGGGGCAACCGCTCCCGCAACGCGATGGCATAGCGTAACCGGCCGCGGGCGCGGCCCCGGCTGATGCTCAAGGCAGCCGAGACTTCGGCGATCAGATTCTCATAACCGTCGACGGCCCAGTTGAACCGGTCGGCATCGTCCTCGGGTGCCCGGCGGATGTACAGCTCGCCGATCGCGGCCAACTCCCGCGCGCACGCCGCATTCTGCTCACGCGCCGCCGCGGTGATGGCACCCACCACAGCAGCGTCGTCGACGCCAACGAATACCTCAGCAGCCTGCGACGATACACCGGACTCGAACATGGTTTCGATACTACCGGGGCGCTACGACAAGATCCGCCCACGACGTTGACACCCAGAAAGCAGCGGCGCGCACGCCAGCCTTCCTCCCACCCCTCCTGGATCTAGCCCATGTCACAATGCTTTGCGCAGGCCCGGGGGGAGCTTGTGCACCATCCAGCCGGGTGGCCATCAGATCGGCAGACTAAGATACTAGTCTATGTCGACGCGTCCGCTGTCAGAGGTAAAAGCGCACTTCTCGGAGATTGCCGAAGAGGTCGCCACCACGCACGAACGGGTGCAGATTACGAAGAACGGTCGCAGCTACGTGGTCATGCTGGCCGCGGAAGACCTCGAATCGATCGAGGCCACCCTGGAACTGCTCAGCGACCCAGGCGCGCAGTCTCGCGTCGCCGGCGCGGAGCGGGACATCGAGCGGGGGGATATCCTCACCGAGAGTGAGGTGCGTGACCTGCTCGCAGCGCGGAGACCCGGAGCCTGTGAGTGAGCTTTCGGGTCGTCGTAACCCGCACGGCCGCGCGACGACTGGCTGAACACCTCCCGGAATTGGTCGCGACGGCCTGCGGCGAGTTCATCTTCGGCCCGTTAGCCGAAAACCCACTGCGTGTCGGCGCTCCGCTGCGGAGGCCTTTCGTCGGTCATGGGCGGGCCCGACGAGGTGAGTACCGGGTTCGGTATCGCATCGACGAGGCCGAGCAGGTGGTCTATGTCCTCGACGTTGATCACCGACGCGATGTCTACCGGAGCTGACTGACGAGCGAGCGCCTTTAGAACGCCGATGTGGGCCGCACCGCGTTGGCCATGTCGACCAGCGCGTAGCGATGCTCCTGGGTGGGCGCCAGCCGGGCCAGGCCGCGCAGCGCCGCCTCCACACCGAGCCGTAGCCCGTGCTCGGTGAACGGGAAGCCGAGGATGTGGTTGGTGCTGGCCTCATGCTCGGCCAGCCAGTCCAGTGCGGCGCCCAGCACCAGTGCGCGGATCTGCAGCACCCGCGGCTCGGTCTCCGGCAGTGCTTCCACCCGGCGTGCGGCATCGCGGATCTGCTCTTCGGTGATCTCGCTCGCCGAACGCCCGGACATCAGCGTCACCGCGCTGGTCAGCCGCGCGGTGGTGAAATGCCGTGAGGTGGCCGGCACTTCGTCGAGCGTGCGCACCGCTGCGTCTCGATCCCCTTCCACCGACAAGGCCCGGGCCAGGCCGAAGGCCGCCGAGATCACACCGTTGTCGGTGTGCCACACGGCCTGGTAAAAGGGACGTTCGTCGGCGGTGCCGGCCAGCTCAGCGGTGGCGGCCAACGCCATCTTGGGGGCCAGCTCACCGGGGAACATGTCCAGCACCTCGGTGAAGTGCTTACTGGCCGACTCGTAGTCGGCCGTGAGCAGTTCGGCGACCCCGCGGAACCACAGCAGCCGCCACCGCCAGCCGACCTGGTTGGCAAGATCGTCCAGCTTTTGGATGGCCTTGGTCACGTTGCCGAGGTCCAGCAGTGCGCGCACCTCTGTCAACGGCAACTCGATCGACTGGTACAAGTCGATGCCCTCGGTGTCCAGTGCACCGTGGCGGACGGCGCGCAGCGAATCCAGTGTCTGCACCGGTTCGGACAGCTCCGTCGCGGACAGCACCGGCGCGGCGACGTCGGTCGGGTCGACCAGCGGTACCTGCAACGCGCTGACGATCTCGGCGGCGGTCAGCTTCTGCGAATGCACCTGACCGTCTTGGTAGACGTCGGTGTGCGCGACCAGCAGATCCACCCCGAACGTGGAGCGGGAGCGGGTGAAGACGGTGGACAGTCCGGGCCGAGGCACCCCGGTGTCGGCTGCCACCACCTCGCGCAGCACCCCCATCAGCTGCCCGGCCATCTCCTCGGCGGAGGTGAAGCGCCGCCGCGGGTCGGGGTCGATGGCCCGCCGCAGCAACCGGGCGTATGAGTCGTAGGTTTTCAGGGTGGGGTCGTCGTCGGGTAGGCCGTCGACGTAGCGGCCGTTGCGGGTGCGCAGGTTCAGCGTCAGCGCGGCCAACGTGCGGCCCACCGTGTAGATGTCGGTGGCTACGGTCGGTCCGGTCCGGACGATGTCGGGTGCCTGGTAGCCCGGTGTGCCGTAGAGATAACCGAACGAGT
>NZ_JBYCLE010000635.1:0-4405 GCF_057473765.1 Mycobacterium sp. TH-M106
CCGGTGATCGGCCAGCCGCTCTACGATCTGCTGGAGCCCGACATGCGGATCCTGGTGGACCTGGGCTACGGCAACGTCGACACCTACGTCGACGGCGCGTTGACCCATGGCGGCTGGGACACCGGGCCGGCGAACGTGCCCACCCCCTACGGGGTGTTACCGAGCGACATCAACCTCGGCGAGCTGTTGCAATCCCTGGGCCAGGGAACCGAACACGGCATCAACGCATTCGTCGGCGACGTCGGTAGTGAGGTCAACGGGCTTCCCGACACGATCAGCGCGGCCATCAGCGGCCTGTCCAGCGATCTGACGGGTGCCGGCGGCGGCACCGCGGTGGACGCTGCGTTGCCCAGCCTCACCGATATCGTCAACACACTGTCCAGCGCCGCCTCGACGGCTTATGCCACACTGCTGCCCACCGCGGACCTCGTCAACGCCACGGTGACCGCCATTGTCGGGGATGCCCCCAGTCTGATCGCGGAAGAACTCGGCAAAGGCGACCTCTTGGGCGCCATCGGCATGCCGGTCGCGGGTCTCTTCGGGTTGGAAAGTGTGGCAGCAGGTTACGAATTCTTGGTTCTGCTCCTGGCCGGCGGAACGATAGCCGACGACTTCGAGAGTCTCTTCCCGTGACGAATGTGCGCCGCGACGCGCTGCGGGATATCGGATCATTTGCTCCGGGCCGCCCAAGGACGGCGATTATCTCGCGTTGACGAGGAGCCTCAGATGGTCACGTAGAGGAGGTGGGCCGAGCTGCGTCACCGGGATCTGCTGGGTGCCCACCCCACGTAAGCCAGATACAGGCCCCACAGCGCGAACGCCACATAGACGGCTCGCCAGAGGCTGACCGTCTCCACCGCGCCGACCGGAATCGAGGTGATCGTCGCCGGAAACGCCACCAGGAAAAACCCCTTGATCGTGGTCAGCCAACCCAGCACGGACACGCTGACCGCCGCGGGCCCGCGCCAATACGGGTGCAGGGCAACGACGACCAGGCCGGCGATCAGCGCGTAGGAGCCAGCCACCCATCCCCACAGTGGATTGTCCGCAAAGTCGGCAATCTGGGTCCACAACTGCGGAGCGTGCACGGCAGCCGTGGCGGCGACGACCACCAAGAAGGGGCCGATCACACGGGCGAACCGACGCGTCGTTGCCCGGGACTGCTGTGCGGTGCTCATCGTGCTTTCCATCAGACCTCCATTATCGCTGGTCTGCGCACTATCATGCAGCGAAACGTCTCAAACCACAACAGCCACACTGGCACCGGAAGAGCTGGTACAGGCGATGCTGCAAGGTGATAGCGCCGGCGCTGTCAGTTCGGCCGGTACAGTCGGCGTATTCCGGTGCGACACAACAGAGGAGGGCACAACACCGATGGCCGCTGTGTCACGGTCAAGGCCGCGACGCCCGCTCAAGGCCCTGGCGGGCCGGGCCGCGCTCGTGGTCGTCGGCGTTGCGGTCATCGTCGGTGCATTGTGGGTCGACCACACCCACCCGCGCCGCCAGCTCGCCCCGATCCCGGCCGCACGCGCGATCGGACCGGGGATCGGCATCGACATCACCCGAGCCGACGGCTCGCACGGCATCAGCTGCACCGCAGGCTTTTTGGTGCGCACCGCCGACGGCCGGCCCGGGCTGCTGTCGGCCGGTCACTGCAACGAGCCGGGCTCAGCAGGCACGGTGGCCATCCACCACGGCGGCCTGTACGTGTATCCGACCGTCGGCCGATTCGCCCAGAGCGAGTACGGCGGCAACGACTGGAACGACTTCGACATCGGGCTGATCACCCTCGATGACACCGGGAAGATTCCATTGACCTCCGATGTCGACGGGCATCCGCTGGTCGGCCTGGCCGAGCGAGTCCAGGCCGGTGAGGTGCTCTGCCATTTCGGGATCCGCAGCGACGAAGCGGTCTGCGGGCCGGTAATCGTCGCCGAGGAGAACAAGGTGCGCTTCGCCGCTACCGGCAGGTGCGGCGACTCCGGCGGCCCGGTCTACCGACTCCGGCCCGACGGCGCCGCCGAAGCGGTCGGGATCTACGTCGAAGTCTCCAATGGCGACTACTCCGAGCCCACATGCACTGAGCCACAAAAGTTCTCGATCGCCCAGCTAATCAAGCCGTGGCTGAAGTCCTGGGAGCTGACGCTGGTGACGTCGTGAAGGACCTGCCCGTCGGCGTTGTCGACACGATCATGCGGATCGCTGCCCTGACTGCGGCCTGCTACCGGAGCGCGTTGCGGGCCAGATCGATGGCGTACTGATTGACGAAGGTGCCCGCCGGCGGATCGCCTTTGCCGCATGTTCCGTCGGATTCGCCGGGACGTTTGATCCACAAGTAGGCGTCGGCGTGCGCTCCCGCGGTAGCCGTGGTGGGCGGGGTGCCCAGTGCCCGGCCGCTGGGGTTGCACCAGTTGAGCCCGGAGTCCGGCGCCGGTCCGACACCGTTGCGCGACGTGTCGACCACGTAGTGCGAACCATTCGTCAGCGCTGAAATGGCCTCGCCGTAACCGATTTCGTCCTCGGTGGTGAAGAAGTTCGCAAGGTTGAGGCTGAAACCCCGCGCCCGGTCGACGCCGACCTCGTTAAGCCTGGCGGCCATGTCCTCAGCGCTGTGCCAGCGCAGGTGACCACCGTCGACATACACGGCCGCGGCGGGATTGCGGGTCAACGTGTCGACGGCGTAGCGAATCAGGTCGAAGCGTTCTTGGCGCTGGCCAGACGACAGGCAGTCGGCCATGGCCAGCGCATCGGGCTCGACGATGATCGCCACCGGCGAAGCGCCCACATCGGATGCGATGCCGTCGATCCACCCGCGGTAATCGTCGGCCGTCGCGAAGCCACCCGCAGCGAAGCTGCCACAGTCGCGGTGGGGGATTCCATAAAGCGCCAGGACCGGCATGGCCTCGGCAGCCTGCGCGTCGCCGGTGTACTTCGCGACCGTCGCCGCCGAAGAACCCGGGACAATCCAGTACGCCTGCGGCGTGTTGGCGATGGCGGTCAACTCCGGACTCGGCGGATCGGCATGCTGCGCGGCCCGCATAGCCGCTGAGGTGGGGTTGACATAGAAGGGCATGCCGGCCAGCGGGTTGGCCTCACCGGCCAGGCGCACCGCCGGGGCGGGACCGACCTGTGCCGGGCCGGCGAGAAAACCTGTCCCGGCGACGGCTGCAACCGTGAGGAAGGGGGCGATCCACCGCGCGAGTACACCAGCAGTCGAAAACGTCACCCCAGGAAATTAGCGCTTCACAGCATTGAATGGCAATCATCGGGCAGCAGGTGCTGGTGTGATCAGCGCTTGTCGGCGAAGTCCGTGTCCTGATGGATGATGGGCACACCGTGGCGAATCGCAACCGCAGCTATCAGGCAATCATTAAGACTCCGTATCCTTCTCCCCGCACGGCGAGCAGGTGGCTCGGAAGTACTCGATCCAGGCGGAGGTGTCGATGAGGATCATTCCCGCGATACGCACGCAAGGCACAAGCCGCATCGATCGTTTCAGCCAGCGCAGTCCACCGCCACCGCAAGTGCATCGCAGACCTGACGCATCCGGTCGTCGGCGAGCCGACCCAGGCGGTTCACCAGCACCGCTACCGACACACTTTCGACCGAGTCGAGGTTGACCGCCGAACGCCGCGGAATCGGGTCGACGTCGGGTTCCAGGACCACCTCGCTGGGAAGCCCTCGCAGAGTCGTGGTACACGGGGCGACAAGTGCCCGTCGAAGCCGCGGAATCGCCGCATCACGAGTCAACACGACGACTGGACGTCGCCCGACCGCTGGCAACTCGCACCACCACACCTCCCCACGCGCCGGCGTGCCGCTCACGGAGTACCCGCCGCTCGCCGCCACGACGCCAGGTCCCCCCAATCGTCGGCTTCATCGGCGGGACGGTCGTCATAGGCGCTGTAGGCGGCATCCAGCTGGGCAGATCGGTGCCGAGCCAGCAGTGCCTCAAGCGCCTCGTCGACGAGCGCGGCGTCCGTGAGCCCCGACCGCATGCTGCGGGCGCTGCCCAGAAGCTCGGCGTTCACCGTCGTACTCAAACGTATGCGGTTCATGCCACGATTATGCTATAGATGATCGGCCGTGGATCAAAACCATTCGTACGGTGACCGCCGGGAGCCGCCGCGCCTCCCCCTCGGGAACCTTGGCCGGTTCTGCCACAACGGTGATCCTGCCGTAGTCAGTGCTGTACCGGCTAAGGAAGACTAGTCGCGATGACGACGAGCAGACGACGGTTCCTGACCGGGATGGCAGCCGCAGCAGCCGGGACGGCGGTCGGTGGGTGCTGGCCGCGAAAGACGGCGACAGGTGCGGACACCATCTTCATCGGCGGGCCGGTGGTGACGGTGACGCCGTGGGCGCCGGAGGTTGAAGCGCTGGCGGTGACCGGCAGCCGGATCAG
>NZ_JBYCLE010000636.1:0-9044 GCF_057473765.1 Mycobacterium sp. TH-M106
TCGACTGGCACGACCCGACGGTCGTTGCCGCACTCCCCGACGAGATGGCGATTTCGGCTATTACCGCTGCCGAATTGGCTGCCGGGCCGCTACTTGCCACCACGCCAATCGAGGCGGCCAAGCGTCAGGGCCGATTACAGGAAGTGGAGTCGAGGCTGGAGCCCATCCCGTTCGACGGGGCCGCCGTGCGCAGTTACGGGCTCGTCGTCGCCGCGGTGGTGCGTGAAGGCCGAAAACCTCGCAGTAGGTTCGCGGATCTCTTGATCGCTGCGACGGCGCACGCCAATCGCCTGGATCTGTACAGTCGAAACGCCGAGGACTTTTCTGGGCTCGAGGAACTGATCCGTGTCGTGGCCGTCTGACTGCCAGATCCGAACCTACCCGGCGCAACGACCGTTATGCGGTCCAGCAGCTCGTCACACCAGCGGGCGGCCGGTCCGCATCCGCCAGCGCAGGTCCCACATCAGCGTCCGGAATGGTAGCTGCCGCAGCGGAGTTGGCGTCAGATTGTTGACCACCCGCAGCAGGCCGATGAGCGCATCGAAGTACCGCTGTTTGCCCTCGCTCCACGGCAGCTTCATCTCATCGCGGAACCGTTGTGGCAGAAAGCCGGTGGTGACGAACAGCATCGGAACCTCCACCAGCTTGTGCAACGGGCCGGGCAGAGTCACCCCGCGCATCCGGACCGCGGCGATCTTGTACAGGTAGTCGCGGACGGTGTCGTCGATGTGGATGTTGGTGTTCAGCTGCTCCTGCCAGTACTTGTCGAACGCATCCCGGTCCGGTGGCCACATCTCTTCGCTCACCTGGAGTGCGGTGCCCAGAGTTTTGGCTTGTTGGTATTGCCGGTCCGCGTCGTCGTCGTCCATTTCGCCGTAGAACATCCGGTACAGGTCGACCAACCCCTTATACAGGCACGCCGCCACCCACAACTGCAATTCGGGGTCGAAGGCGTTGTACTGCACCGGGCTGTCTTTGGTGGACCGAACCTGACGGTGCGCCACGTCGATCGCTACCTGAAACGCCTTGATCTCGTCATCGGTGCCCATGGCAACGACGGCGATATAACCGATCGTGGTGCGGGCCCGCTTGAACGGGTGGATGTCGGCACGCCCACTGTCGACCGGGCTCTCGACAACGCCGTAGCCCACACCGGGCCGCGCCAATTCCATGATCACGTTGGCGGAGCCGGACAGCAGTGAGAGCGCGAACAGGCCATCGGCCATGTTCATGCCCTGCTTCGATTTGGGGGCACGGCGCCGATTCGGGTCCGGCGGCTCGCCGACTGGGCGCTCCACCTGCGGAACCTGGGCGCTGACCGTCACGGCTTCACCTACCCCAGATTGTGAGAACAAGTGTTTCCTAATATTGCCCCCGATCTGGCCGGGTGTCAATATGGTCTGGATGGTTTCAGCCAAGATATCCAGCGCGCGCCCCTACGCCGGCGTCGACGCGGCCGACCGGCTGGCCGCACGCCGGTCCCGGCTGCTGGAGGCCGGTCTGGACCTGCTGGGTGCCGACCGCCCGCAGATCGCCGAGTTGACCGTACGCGGCATCTGCCGGGAAGCCGGCCTGACCGCGCGCTACTTCTACGAGAGTTTCGCCGACAAGGACGAGTTCGTCAGCGCGGTGTTCGACACGGTGATCACCGACCTGGCTATGCGCACGCGGGCGCTGGTGGCCTCGGCGACGCCTGCCGATCAGACCCGAGTGGGCATGGCCAACATCGTGCGAACCATCGCCGGCGACGCCCGGATCGGACGGCTATTGTTCGGCGTACACCTGAGCAACGCCGTAGTGGTGCGCAAACGGGTGGAATCCAGTGCGCTGCTGGCGATGTTGTCCGGCCAGCATGCCGTTGCCACACTGCATATTCCGGAGAACGACCGGATCAAGGCGGCCGCACACTTCGTGGTCGGCGGGGTGGCGCAGACTATCAGCGCGTGGTTGGCCGGCGAGGTGCGCTTCGGCCCCGACCAGCTGGTCGACCAGCTGACGGCACTGGTAGACAAGTTGAGCGACCCGACGCTCTACCGTGGCTGACCGGTCTTTTCGGCTCGGAGGTCTGCTGCGGTGCGCGGCTCGACACTCACATCGCTCTCGGTGAACTCTCTTGTCCAGCAGGCGAATTCAAGGGTTATACCGTCAGGGTCCTGGAAGTAAAAGGACCGCACGTACACGCCCGGATGCACGGTCGCCGAAACCTGCATCTCGGACTCGTCGTGATTGAGCACCGGGCCGACCCGCACCCCTTTGTCTTTGAGCCGCTGCCGGTAGGAGTCGAACTTCTCGACCGGAACGTGAAACGCCAAGTGGTTCATCGTGCTGACCGCGCTGGTGATATCCCCGATGCCCGGGAGAGCGGCCGGCGACGATACTCCCGGCACCCGGTCCGGCGCGTCGGCGAACCAGAAGAACGCGACACAGTCCCCGTTTCCGGCGTCGAAGAAGAAGTGCTGGCCCATCCCACCGGGCAGGTCCAGCGCCTTGACCAACGGCATGCCCAGGATGTTGCTGTAGAAGTCGACGGTGCGGGCCATGTCCGAGCAGACCAGCGCGACATGGTTGATCCCGCCGAGTTCGAACTCACTGTTGGTGTTGTGCGGCTTGATCATTGCACGACTCTCCTGGCAAGGTTCGTTCTCGAATCTAACATCAGGGCACAGCGTGTCACACCAGGCCGCTTCGGGTAGCCAGGATCAAGGAGTGGCCCATGACCAGCGCACCGGAGATCGTTCGGGAGTTCGTCGGGCTGCCGTCGCCCAGCGCCCAACGGGCCGGCGCCGGCGGGCACCCGTGCCAGGGACTGTATCACCGCAGCACCGGGAGCACACCGAAGGTTGCGGTGATCGCCACCCACTACCAGATCGACTTCTCCGAGCACTACCTCGCCGATTACCTTGCCGCCCGCGACATCGGGTTCCTGGGCTGGAACACCCGCTTCCGCGGCTTCGAGAGCAGCTTCCTGCTCGATCACGCGCTGGTCGACATCGGTGTAGGGGTGCGCTGGCTGCGGGAGGTGGCCGGTGTGGAGACCGTTGTGCTGCTCGGTAACTCCGGTGGAGGTTCGTTGATGGCGGCCTATCAGGCTCAGGCGATCGACCCGAACGTGCGCCCGCTGCCCGGCATGCGGCCAGCGCCGGGGCTTACCGAACTGCCCGCCGCCGACGGCTACGTCGCCAGCGCGGCACACCCCGGCCGGCCCGACGTGCTGACCGCCTGGATGGACGGCGCCGTCGTCGACGAGAACGACCCGGTGGCCAGCGATCCCGACCTCGACCTGTTCGACGGCCGCAACGGTCCGCCGTATTCACCGGAGTTCATCACCCGCTACCGGGCTGCGCAGGCCGCGCGCAATCACGCCATCACCGATTGGGTGGAGACCGAGCTCGAGCGGGTGCGCGCGGCGGGCTTTTCGGACCGGCCGTTCACGGTGATGCGCACCTGGGCCGACCCGCGCATGGTCGACCCGACGTTGGAGCCCACCAACCGCACGCCGAACATGTGTTACGCCGGTGTCCCGGTCAAGGCCAACCGGTCCGCGTACGGTATCGCGGCGGCCTGCACCCTGCGCAACTGGCTGGGCATGTGGAGCCTGCGGACCGCCCAGACCCGGGCCGAGCCGCACCTGGCCCGAATGCGCTGCCCGGCGCTGGTGATCAACGCCGAAGGCGACACCGGCGTGTTCCCGTCTGATGCGCAACGCATCTACGACGCGCTGCCCGGCACCGACAAAACACGGTGCGATTTCGATACCGACCATTACTTCACCACTCCGGGCGCCCGCGACCGCCAGGCCGATGCCATCGCCGGGTGGATCACCGAGCGGTGGTGCTGACGGTTCTGGCTGGACGTCGGCAGCTGCCGCAACGTCGCCGAACGCGGCCGATACCCTGACTCAGGTAGTCAACCAACCGACCGGTTAGTACATTGAGGATTGTCGGCACCACGCAGTTGCCGCCACCAACGGAAGGCGCGTCAATGCCCATAGCGATCACCTCTGAGCATCAAGACCTCGCTGCTTCGGTGCGGTCTCTGATCGCGCGGGAAGTGCCGTCAGAAGCCCTGCACGCCGCGATGGAAACGCCGCCAGAGCAGACGATGAACCCGCCGTCGTACTGGCAGGCCGCCGCTGAGCAGGGCCTGCAGGGTGTGCACCTAGCCGAATCGATCGGCGGGCAGGGCTTCGGCATCCTGGAGTTAGCCGTGGTGCTGGCCGAGTTCGGCTACGGCGCGGTGCCCGGCCCGTTCGTGCCGTCGACGATCGCCAGCGCACTGATCGCTGTGCACGACCCCAACAGCGATGCCCTCAAAGGTCTGGCGTCCGGCGCAGCCATCGCCGCCTACGCATTGAACTCCGGGCTGACCGCCACCGGGCACGCCGATCGATTGGTGATCCGCGGCGAGGCCCGAGCTGTTCCGTCGGCGGCCCAGGCGTCGACGCTGGTGCTGCCGGTGGCGATCGACGGCAGCGAGACATGGGTGGTGCTGCGCGCCGACCAACTCGAGATCGAGCCGGTGGCCAGCGTTGACCCGTTGCGACCGATTGCGCACGTGCGGGCCAACGGCGTCGAGGTGCCCGAGACCGCCGTGCTGGGCAACCTGGGTCGTGCCAGCGCCCGTGCGCTGATCTCCACCCTGCTCAGCGCGGAGGCGGTCGGCGTCGCGCGGTGGGCCACCGACACCGCGTCGGCCTACGCCAAGATCCGCGAGCAGTTCGGCCGGCCGATTGGCCAGTTTCAGGCCGTCAAACACAAGTGCGCCGAGATGATCGCCGACACCGAGCGGGCCACCGCGGCGGTGTGGGACGCCGCGCGGGCGATCGACGAGGCCAGCGGCGCTTCGGCGGCGGAGTTCGCGGCGGCCGTGGCAGGCACCCTGGCGCCGGCCGCCGCCCAGCGCTGCACCCAGGACTGCATCCAGGTGCACGGTGGCATCGGCTTCACCTGGGAGCACGACGCGGGCGTGTACTACCGGCGCGCGCTGATCCTGGCGGCGTCGTTCGGCCGCGGCGCCGACTACCCGCAGCGGGTCGTCGACACCGCCACCAGCACCGGGCTGCGCAAGATCGACATCGACCTGTCCCCCGACACCGAGCAGCTACGGGCTCAGATCCGCGCCGAGGTGGCCGCGCTCAAGGCCATCCCGGGCGAGCAGCGCAACGTCGCGATCGCCGAGGGCGGTTGGGTGCTGCCGTATCTGCCCGAGCCGTGGGGCCGGTCCGCCAGCCCGGTCGAGCAGATCATCATCGACCAGGAGTTCACCGCCGGGCGGGTGAAGCGGCCGTCGATGGGCATCGCGGCGTGGATCATCCCGTCCATTGTCGCGTTCGGCACTCCCGAACAGCAGCAACGGTTTCTGCCGCCGACTTTTCGCGGCGAGATGCTGTGGTGTCAGCTGTTTTCCGAGCCGGGTGCCGGCTCCGACCTGGCCGGTCTGACCACCAAAGCGACGAAGGTGGACGGCGGCTGGCGGATCACCGGCCAGAAGATCTGGACCACCGCGGCGCAGTTCTCGGGGTGGGGTGCGCTGTTGGCGAGAACCGACGCCTCCGCACCGAAACACAATGGCATCAGCTACTTCCTGCTCGACATGAAAAGCGAAGGGGTGCAGGTTCGCCCGTTGCGTGAACTCACCGGGGGGGCGATGTTCAACACCGTGTTCATCGACGACGTGTTCGTCCCGGACGCATTGATGCTCGGCGAGGTCAACCGCGGTTGGGAGGTCAGCCGCAACACCCTGACAGCCGAGCGGGTTTCCATCGGCGGCAGCGAGGCGCCGTTTCTGGCCAGCCTGAACGAGCTGGTCGAGTTCATGCGCGACGGGCAGTTCGACCAGATCGAGCAACACCAAGCCGGGCGGCTGATCGCCGAGGGGCACGCGGCCAAGCTGCTCAACCTGCGCTCGACCCTGCTCACACTGGCCGGCGGCGACGCAATGCCGTCGGCGGCGATCTCCAAGCTGTTGTCGATGCGCGCCGCCCAGGCCTACGCCGAGTTCGCCGTCCGGACGTTCGGCGGTGACGCCGCGATCGGCGACCCCGAACAGTTGGCCGGCAAGTGGGCCGGGTATCTGCTCTACAGCCGTGCTTCCACGATCTACGGCGGCACCTCGGAGGTGCAGCTCAACATCATCGCCGAACGTCTGCTGGGCCTACCGCGCGACCCGTAGGTACTACGCTCGGTATGCAACCCCAAGCACCTCCGCCAGCCCCGCCAGCTTTCGGTCTCGGGTCCACAGCGCTGCGTCTGGCGTCAACCGGGTGGCGGCAAGCAGTTGCGCATCGACATAGCCAATGCCACCGATATCACGGCCCGCCAGACGTTCACGGCTGATCAGGCCCAGCACCTCCGCCTCGGTCGCTACAGCGGCTTTCGGCAGCCGTAGCATCAACTGCGCTACCGGGGAGTCTTCACGCAGGCCGCCGAGGACGATTTCGCCGAGCACCCACGGGTGTGACAACACCACGTTGCGGTCAAGCAGATCGGATAGGTGACGGTCCGTCGACCGCAGGTGATCCACCCAGACCGAGGTGTCGGCCAGGATCACCGCGATGTCCTGCGCCGCGGCGGCGCAACGATCCCCATTTCGCTGCCGCCGAGGCGGGCGAGCCGGCGTGCGGCCTCACGCTCGATCAGCGCCTCAATGCCGGTTCGCACCAGGGCCGATCGCTCATGGATTCCGGTGAGCCGTTCCGCCTCGGCCATGAGCTCGTCGTCCACCGTCACCGTTGTCCGCATGCATCAAATGTAACATCAGCTGATGTTTGAACCTATGCGCGGCTAATGTCGACGCCGTGACCAATCCATGGCTGCCCGGTCGCCGTCGCAACGCAGCTGCGGCCACCGGCGAGCGCGAAACCCTGCAGTCGTTCCTGGACGACTACCGGGACATCGTGGTGCGCAAGGTCGCCGGGCTCTCCGAGGTCGACGCCCGTCGTCACCTGGTGCCCTCGCAGACGACGGTGGGCGGTCTGGTCAAGCATCTGCGCTGGGCCGAGTACGGCTGGTTCGACCAGCTGCTGAACGAACGCGTCGACGACAACCGCCGGCTCCATGAGCGCGCGTGGGAATTTGACTTCCTGCCCGAGGAGTCGCTCGACACGCTGGTGGCCGAGTATCAAGAGCAGTGCGAGCAGTCCCGGCAGAACGCCGGGCGGTATCCGCTGGATCATCTGGTGCCGCACCGCCATCTCGGTCAAGTGTCGCTGCGCTGGATCTGCGTGCACATGATCGAGGAAACCGCCCGGCACGCCGGGCACCTCGACATTCTGCGCGAACAGCTCGACGGCGCAACCGGTTTCGACGGGTAGCTTCCCGCGCGAGCGTGCGTGTTCCCGGCGGCACGCCCGGCGTGCCGCCCGGGGACACGCACGCTCGCCGGATAAGGGGGAGCTACATCTCGCGCAGCTCGCGTTTGAGGATTTTGCCGGTGGGGTTGCGCGGCAACTCGTCGAGGAAGACCACGTCGCGGGGCACCTTGTAGCGGGCCAGATGCTCTTTGACGTAGAGCTTGACGGCGTCCTCGTCGAGGTTGGCGCCCTCCTTCTTGACGACGAAGGCCCGCAGCCGCGCGCCGAAGTCGGAGTCCTCCACCCCGATCGCGGTCGCCTCGATGACGTCGGGGTGCCCACTGATCAGGTCTTCGACCTCGGCGGGGAAGACATTCTCGCCGCCGGAGACGATCATCTCGTCGTCGCGGCCGCTGACGTAGAGCAGACCGTGCTCGTCGAAGTAACCGACATCCCCGGAGGACAGCAGACCGTCGACGATCTGCTTGCCGCCGCCGCCGGTATAACCCTCGAACGGAAACGCGTTGCCGACGAAGATCCGGCCCACCTGGCCCTGCACCAGCTCATAGCCGTTGTCGTCGAGGATCTTCACCTTGACTCCCTTGACCACCGGCCCCACCGTCGACGGGTCGAACTGCAGGTCCTCGGGCCGCGCGATGGTGGCGAACGCGACCTCGGTGGAGCCGTACATGTTGTAGACCACCGGCCCCAGGTCTTTCATCGCCCGGGTGGCCAACTCGGCGCCGAGCTGCGAGCCGGAGACGAACACGATCCGCAACGCCGACAGGTCGGCGCGCTCGGTCTTCTCCAGCTGATCCAGGATTCGGGACAGCATCACTGGGACGACGACGATCGCGGTCACCCGGTGCCGCTCCAGGTCTTCGAGCACCGTCGCCGGCTTGAAGCGCCGCCGTAGCACCAGCGTCGAGCCCAGGAACATCGCGAGGGTGGCGTGCAGGTACCCCAACGCGTGGAACATCGGCGACGGCAGCGAGGTCACCTCGCCGGCCTTGAACGGAACGAGCGACAGGATCCCGCCGATAGGCATCAGCGTCGGCGGGGTCTTGCGGTTGGCACCCTTGGGAGTGCCGGTGGTGCCGCTGGTCAAGATGATGATCGACGCATGCCTGGTGGCCTTGGGTGCGGGGGCTTTGCTGCTGCGGGCGATCAGCTGGGCCAACGTCTCATCGGTGCTGCCGGACGGCTCCGGGTTGTCCGGGTTGACCCCAAGCGCCCGCAGTTTGCCCAGCGGCGGATCGGCCGCGGCGACGGCAGCGGTGTACTCGTCGTCGTAGATGATCACCTGGGCGCCCTCGCGCTCGGAGACGTCCTTGATCTGCGGACCAGAGAACTCGCTGTTGAGCATGATGATCCGGGCGCCGACCCGGGCGCAGCCGTAGTTGGCGATGAGAAACCAGCGGTGGTTGCGGGCCAGGATCGCCACCCCGTCGCCGCCGCGCACCCCCAGCGCAATCAGGCCATTGGCCACCGCGTTGGCGGCCTCGTCGAGTTCTTTGAAGGTCAGCGTGCCGTCGTCGTCGATGATCGCGGTCCGGTTCGGGTTGCGCCGGGCGTTGAGGGCAGTGATCATGCCCAGCTCGCCCCAGCGCACGCCGTCGACGACCGCCCCCGCGATATTCTGCGGCGCCCCCAGCTGCAACGCGCCGGCTTCGAATATCTTGCGGATATAGTGCAGTTCGGCAGAACCGCGTTCGGCATATTGCTGGAGTCTGGCGGCGATCTGCCCAGGCAG
>NZ_JBYCLE010000637.1:0-1376 GCF_057473765.1 Mycobacterium sp. TH-M106
ACCCCGGCATCGCCAGCGTGCACGACTACGGCGAGACCGAGATGGACGGCGAAGGCCGCACCGCCTATCTGGTGATGGAACTGGTCAACGGTGAGCCACTCAGCTCGGTGCTCAAACGCACCGGGAAACTCTCTCTGCGGCACGCGCTGGACATGTTGGAGCAGACCGGGCGCGCCCTTCAGGTCGCCCACAGCGCCGGGTTGGTGCACCGCGACGTCAAGCCGGGCAACATCATGATCACCCCCTCCGGGCAGGTGAAAATCACCGACTTCGGCATCGCCAAAGCCGTCGACGCTGCCCCGGTGACGCAGACCGGCATGGTGATGGGCACCGCTCAGTACATCGCCCCGGAGCAGGCGCTGGGCCAGGACGCCACCGCGGCCAGCGATGTCTACTCACTGGGAGTTGTTGGTTACGAAGTGCTCTCGGGGCGACGACCGTTCGGCGGCGACGGTGCCCTGACCGTCGCGATGAAGCACATCAAAGAGCCACCACCACCGCTGCCGGCGGAGTTACCGCCCAACGTCCGTGAACTCATCGAGCTAACCCTGACCAAAAACCCGGGAATGCGCTACCGCAGCGGCGGCCCGTTCGCCGATGCCGTCGCCGCGGTCCGTGCCGGGCAGCGGCCTCCGCGGCCCCACCCGGCGCCGCCATCCCACCGGGCTGTCCCGCCCCTTGCTTCGACCCGCGCCGCAGCCAACGCCAGCGCCCGGCACGTCCGGCCCACCCGGCCCGCCACTGCTGGTCAGCGGCCGCTGT
This sequence comes from Mycobacterium sp. TH-M106, assembly GCF_057473765.1. Lineage (NCBI taxonomy): Bacteria > Bacillati > Actinomycetota > Actinomycetes > Mycobacteriales > Mycobacteriaceae > Mycobacterium > Mycobacterium sp. TH-M106. The sequence goes on from NZ_JBYCLE010000637.1 coordinate 763, forward strand.
CGGCGCGCCAAAAGTTCTCGGCCGGCCAGCGCGCGCTGCTGTGGGCTGCGGGGGTGCTGGGAACGTTGGCGATCATCATCGCGGTGCTGATCGTGGTCAATGCCGAGGATCCCGGTACGCGGCACCTCCCCAGTGCCCCGACCGTCACCGACACGGTGCCCGCGACCAGCGCACCTTCCGGCGGTCCGCGCACCCCCGCGCCGCCGGCCCATCCGTCGGCCCGCACCGACCGCAGCGGATCCGCCGGCGCCGGCGTGCAGCCGGGCTGGCCCGCCCCGAGCCGTGCCGTGCGCGCGGCACGATACGAGACACCGCGATGACGACGCCGCAGCGGCTGTCCGACCGCTACGAGCTCGGCGAAATCCTCGGCTTCGGTGGCATGTCGGAGGTTCACCTGGCCCGCGACACCCGACTGCACCGCGACGTGGCGGTCAAGGTGTTGCGTGCGGACCTGGCTCGCGACCCCAGCTTCTACCTACGGTTCCGGCGGGAGGCGCAGAACGCGGCGGCCCTGAACCACCCGGCCATCGTCGCGGTCTACGACACCGGCGAGGCGGACACACCCGCGGGCCCGCTGCCCTACATCGTCATGGAGTACGTCAACGGCGTCACCC
>NZ_JBYCLE010000638.1:0-8132 GCF_057473765.1 Mycobacterium sp. TH-M106
CCGGCCGGCGGAAGGGCCTGGCGTTCATCGAGGGGCGGACCACCGCCGAACTGGTGGCCCTCGGTGAGGAGATCTACGACGAGATCATCGCCGACAAAATCTGGCCGGGCACCCGCAACCTGGCCCAGATGCACCTCGACGCCGGCCAGCAGGTGTGGCTGGTCACCGCCACGCCCTACGAACTCGCTGAGATCATCGCCCGCCGGCTCGGTCTGACCGGTGCGCTGGGGACTGTCGTCGAATCTGTCGACGGGGTGTTCACCGGCAGGCTGGTCGGCGAGATCCTGCACGGCGCCGGAAAGGCGCACGCGGTGCGGTCGTTGGCCATCCGGGAAGGGCTGAACCTCAAACGGTGCACGGCCTACTCGGACAGCGTCAACGACGTGCCGATGCTGTCGCTGGTCGGCACGGCGGTGGCGATCAACCCCGACACGGCCCTGCGGGTGCTGGCCCGTGAACGTGGCTGGGAGATCCGCGATTTCCGCACCGCGCGCAAAGCAGCGCGGATCGGTGTCCCGTCGGCGCTGGCCCTGGGGGCGGCTGGCGGCGCACTGGCCGCCGCCGTGTTGCGTCGCCACGAGCGCGTGTAACGCGCGAGAGGCGCACCAACCGCATCCAACACGTGTTGCGTCGCCACGAGCGCGTGTAACGCGCGAGGGGCGGGCGGCGCTGATAGGCTTCCGGCGCCGCGCACCATTGCGATCGGAAGGCAACCCGCCATGTCAGTGCACGCACAATCGCAACAGATCATCGGTGCCCACTACCGATTCCCGGACTACTTTGCCGTTGGCCGCGAGAAGATCCGCGAGTTCGCGCGGGCGGTCAAGGACGACCACCCCTCCCACTTCGAGGAGGAGGCGGCAGCCGAGCTGGGCTACCCGGCACTGGCGGCATCGCTGACCTTCCTGGCGGTCGCCGGACGGCAGGTGCAGCTGGAGATCTTCACGAAATTCGACATCCCGATCAACGTCGCCCGGGTCTTCCACCGCGACCAGAAGTTCACCTTCCACCGGCCGATTCTGGCCGGTGACCGGCTGTACTTCGACACCTACCTCGACTCAGTCATCGAATCGCACGGCACGGTGATCAGCGAGATTCGCAGCGAGGCCACCGACGCTGACGGCAACCCGGTGGTGACCAGCGTCGTCACCATGCTCGGCGAGTCCGCCCGACAGGAAGCCGACACCGAGGCGGCCACGATCGCTGCGATCGCCTCGATACGAGACAGCGGGTAGCCCCTCCAGCCTCCAGCGCAGCTCAGCCGAAGAACACGTTGCCGCGGACGGCCAGCCGGCGATACAGCGTCAGCTGGATGGTCTCTCGCACCTGGTCGGTCAGCTCGAAGGTGAGCATCGGATCCTCGGCGGCGCTGACGTCGTAGTCGGCGGTCTGTATCGGCTCCCCGAACACGATGTGCCATTTCGACGGCAACGGCACCAGGCCGGCGGGGCCGGCCAGCGGGAACAGCGGAGTGATCGGGAAATAGGGCACGCCCAGCAACCGGGCCAGCAGCTTGACATCGGCCAGCATCGGGTAAATCTCCTCGGAGCCGACGATCGCGCACGGCACGATCGGCGCCTTGGTGCGCAATGCGGACGATACGAACCCACCGCGCCCGAAGCGCTGCAACTTGTAGCGGTCTTTGAACCGCTTGCCCAGCCCCTTGTACCCCTCCGGGAACACGGCGGTGAGTTCGCCGGCGGCCAGCAGCCGATGCGCGTCGGAGGTACATGCCACGGTGTGGCCCGCTTTACGGGCAGCCGCCCCGATCACCGGCAGGTCAAAGACCAAGTCGGCGGCGAGCAGCCGCAGGTCGCGATGCGCGGGATGCTCGTCGCGTACCGCGACGGAGGCCATCAGCGCGTCGATCGGCAGCACCCCGGCATGGTTGGCAACCACCAGCGCCGCGCCGGTTTCCGGCAGGTTCTCGATGCCCGTCACCTCGACCCGAAACCATGACTTGAAGAAGAACCTCAGCAGAGGCAGGGCGATGGCGTTGTTGAAGTGCGCGTCGAACCCGAACTCGTCCACGTCGTAGTCGCCGGTGATCCGCCGCCGGAGGAACTCAGCGAGCGCGGCGACCCGCCGGGCGAACTCGCCGGCGGACTGCTCGGCGCTCGGCGTCCCGGCTGCGGCTCCGTGGCGCTGGTCGATCCCGCGAACGGCGGCGGTGAGCTGCTCGGCTGACGGATCGCGCCCGGGTTCGGAGAGCACCGAAGGGTGGCGGCGAGCCGCGGCAGCACGCTGAGTCGACCGCCGCTGCGCGGCGGTGCGGCTCGAACTCGCATGCAGCGGAATAACTTTGGCTTTCGGATCGCCTGCCACGACGTTAGCCTCCCCTCCCCCGATCGAAACTCACGGTGCGCCGACCCAAGCGCTGGGCCGCGGTCACCGCGCGACGCTCCAGTGAGCGCACCCACTGCGGGTCGATGATCGGGTTCAGGCCACGGCCACGCAGATAATCCTCGAACGCCTCGGCGGTGGTCCACTTCGGGCTGTAGCCGAGGTCGACCCGCATTCTAGTCGTATCCATCACCCGGCCAAAGCTCAGATAGTCCAGCTGCTCGCGGTTGATCTCGGTGCGACGGTTGGCTCGCCTCACCGAATCGAACGCCAACAGCCCGAATCCGGGCACCGGCAGCTGGATCCGCCCCGATCGCCGGATCGCCTGCGACAGCATGATGATGCCGCTGGCGCCGATGTTGAAGGTGCCGGACTTGCCGGCCATGGTGGCGCGTTCCAAGGCGCCCAACGCGTCCTGTTCGTGCAACAGCTGCAACCGCGCGTCACGGCCGAACACCGTGGGGACCACCGGGCCGGCCAGATACCGGGACAGCGCGGTGTCCATCGCCGGACCGATCATGTTGGCCAACCGCAGGACGGTGACCGTCATGTCCGGCCGACGCCGGCCCAGCCCGCGAGCGTAGCCCTCGATGTCGATGCTGTCGCGGCGAAAGCCGTCGCCGGGCGGGCGACCGGTACTGTCCTCGCTGAACTGCACCGGATCATGCGAGCTGCATCCATACACCTCCGAGGTCGACTTCAGCACCACCCGGCGCACCGAAGGCGCCCGCTGACAGGCAGCGAACAGTTGCATCGCGCCCATCACGTTGAGTTCCTTCAACGTCGCCCGGCCGCCGGATCGTGGCACATACGACGCCACCGCCGCGTGCACGACGGTGTCGACGTCGCCATTGCGGATCACCTTGGCGATGAACGGGTTGCGGATGTCGGCGCGGACGAACTCGGCGCGCCCCATCCGTCGCAGCATGTCTTTGCTCGGTGCGATCGCGTCCACCGCGATGACCTGGCTGATCAGCGGGTTCTGGGCGAGCCGAGCGGTCAGGTAGCCACCCAGAAACCGGGACGCGCCGGTGACCAACACGACTTTGGGGTAATGCCGAAGATTACTGCGACTGCTGTCGGTTGGGGTTCCGGCCGAGTCCATCCCGTTAGCCTAATGGCCGTCGCGGACAAGCAGTACCGGCGAGCGGGGATGTTCAGCGCGAATTTACTTGCCGAGCTTTCTGCGCTGCACCCGAGTGCGGCGCAGCAGCTTGCGGTGCTTCTTCTTCGACATCCGCTTACGCCGCTTCTTGATGACTGAGCCCATGAACTCCGCTATCTGCCTTGCCTGGCCACTGCCGGACCGGGTTGTGGCCTCCGAACGCTTTCGAACCGATTCGATCAACCCGGCCACTGTACCGGGCCGGTGCATGCGACGGCATACTGGCACCGCCGAGCGGCACGCCAGCGTGCAAGTCCCAGCCGAGCGTCACACCGCAGCGACGCTCGGCGCTTGCGTGCACCCGGTTGGCTTAGCCCGCGTCGAAGAAGGAGGTCTCCAGCAGGTCATGCACCGCCTTGGCATGCACCCGAAAAGACCGTCCGACACGAACCGCCGGCAGCTCGCCGTTGTGCACGAGTCGGTAAACCGTCATCTTGCTCACCCTCATCAACGCGGCCACCTCGGCCACGGTGAGGAACTGAGTTCGACCCGATTGACCATCGAGCGAGCCGGTATCCCGTGCCGATTTGCCACCAGCCGCATCTCGCGCCAAAGGCCCGTTCATAGACGTCATCGTCACCCATTCCATCGGGCACGTGCAGTCCCGGCGGCTTCCCCTCCGCTGACACCACACGTGCATGCATAACGGAGAATAGCGGGACCAATGGGGTTTGTGCGACGGGTGTGGGCTAATTTTTGGAAAATAAGAGAATCACATATATGTAGTTCTTGACTGGTCAGCATGGGTTTTCCGAGTGGGCTTTCGCGGCACGCACCGCCAGGTCGACGGCGGTCCGCAGGCCGCCGCGCTCCAGCTCGCGCAGTGCGGCGGCGGTGGTGCCGCCAGGTGAGGTCACCTCGGCACGCAGCTGCGCCGGCGTGGTGTCCATAACCGCCGCAGACGCGGTAGCCGCTGTAGCCGCTGTAGCCGCTGTAGACGGCGTAGACGGCGTTGTGGATCTCGCCGATGTCATCCGGTCCAGCAGCATTGCCGCCGACCCGGCCATTGTCTGCACAACCAGCTCGGTGGCCACCGCGCGGGTCAACCCGACGGCAACCCCGGCGTCTACCAACGCCTCCACCAGCAAGAAGAAGTACGCCGGGCCCGAGCCCGACACCGCGGTCGCCGCGCCCAGCTGGCCCTCCGGGAGGATCGTCACGCTGCCGACACAGCTGAACAGCGCGGCGACTGCGTCGAGCTGCTCGGAGCTGGCGAAGCGCCCCCTGGACAGCACGCAAGCGCCGGTGCCGACCTCCACCGGCGTGTTCGGCATCGCCCGCACCACCGCCGTCCCGGCCGGCAGTTTGGCTTCCAGGTGCTCGGTGGTGACACCGGCAGCGATGGTCACCAGCACCTGTTCGGGGCTGTCGTCGGTGGCCCCGGCGGCCACTTGGGCGATGTCGTCGATCACCGAGTCCACATCGTCCGGCTTCACCGCGACGACCACGATGGAGGCGTTCTCCACCGCGTCGGTGACCGACGTCACCAGCACCGAGTGTCTCTCGGAGAGATGGCGGGCGCGATCAGCCACCCGTTCGGCCACCACCAGGTCCTTGACCGGGCGACCGGCCCTCAGCAAGCCCGACAGCAGAGCTTCGCCCATCCTGCCGCCGCCGACGATCGCGATTCTGGCCATGCCGACAGCATGGCAGAGCCGACCCGGGCGATTGCAAGCGCGGCGCAAGCCGGGCGCTGGGGGCACCTCCCGTTTGCGGGGGACGGGTCACCCGTATCAGGACCTCCCGCAGTCCTACCGGCCAGGCACCATCGCCAGCTGTCGGGTCTGCACCACGATCCGGCCCTCGCAGTCGACGACGGTGTGATCCTCGTCGAACCAGTCCTGCCCGATCTGCACGCAACTGCACAACACGCGCAGCCAGCCGTCCGCCGGCAGCCCACGCAGATAGGCGGTGAGTTGCACGGTGGGCGCCCAGCCGGTGCGGTCCACCGCGAAGCTCACCGGCGCGGACACGTCTCCGCACATCAATGCGAACAGGACGTCCGGCGCGGCACCGCGGGGCCGCACCCACATCTGGATCATCGGTGGCCTGCCGTCGGTGCTTGGCTTCAGCGTCGGCACCAGCGGCCGCACGTCGCAGCCCTCGGCCAGGTGCACCAGCCCGGCCATCGGATGTCCGGGCCCGATCGGTGCGGCGTCGGCGGGCGGCTCCGGCGCCATCAAGCCGGTGATCGGGTTCGCGGACAGCAACGGCGGAGCCGCGTGTTCCGGTTGGCCGAGTGTGACGCCCGCATGCACGGCGGTGCGTTCACCCTGGGTGAGTTCGACGTCGACTACGCTGATCCGGCGGCCGCGCTTGCGCATCCGGGTCAACAATCGCATCGGCCCGGGATCGGGCGCCGACAGAAAGCTCGCGGAAACCGCGATCGGCTGCAGGCCACTCGAGGGCCCAGCGGCGGTGCGCGCCGCGTTCGCGCACAACGCCAGCATCGCGCCGCCGTGCACCTTCGGGCCGATGGTCCAGTGTTCGTTGAGTTCAGCATCGAAAACCCTGACGTCCGTGGTGTTCTCGGTGCCCACGGTGACCGCGCGCAGCGCCATCGCGGTGCTGAACGACGGGGAATTACCCATGCGACTCCTCTGGCTCATTCGCTTCGCTGCTCGCTGCGCAGTCACCCGCGCCGCAGGTGTGCCCGGGCGAACTGCAACGACTCAACCAGTAGCGCCTCGCGTTCATGGGCCGACCGCGCGTGCGAGGTCGACACCTCCAGCACCACATGGCCGGCGAAGTCGCCACCGGCCAGCATCTGGCACACCTCCACGGTGGGCTGATCGCCGCGCCCGGGCACCAGGTGCTCGTCGGCCGGTAATCCGCTGCCGTCACACAGGTGCAGGTGGGACAGACCCGAACCCATGCGGCGGGCCATCTCCAGCGCGTCGGTGCCGGCAGTTGCGGTGTGCGACAGGTCCAGGGTGTAATGCGCGTGGTTGCCGTCGAGGGGGTCGTAGGACGGGGCGAACGCCGAGATCGCCGGCCCCGGGCCGCCGCCGCGACGGCGCATCCGCTCCCTGGACTGGCCGGCGCTGAAGAGCCGGTCCGCCCGAAACGGGAACATGTTCTCCACCGCCACCAGCACGTCGCTGGCGGCTTCCAGTGCGGCGACCTGTTCGCTGAAACCCTCGGCGTAGCGCCGCTGCCAGCGGAACGGCGGGTGCACCACAACGGTCTGCGCGCCGAGTCGCTGGGCCGCCCGCACGCTGCGTTCCAGCTTGTGGACCGGGTTGGCTCCCCACACCCGCTGCGAGATCAGCAGGCACGGTGCGTGCACCGACATCACCGGTACACTAAAGCGCCGCGACAATTTCCTGACTGCGTCGATGTCCTGACTGACCGACTCGCCCCACACCATCAACTCGACGCCGTCGTAGCCGAGCCGGGCCGCATAGTCGAATGCGGCCTCGGTTCGCAGAGGATAGACCGAGGCCGTCGACAAGCCGACGGTGATGGCTGGGCGCACTGTGTCTTCGGTTAATTCGCGTGCAGCGCCAGCGGCCCGAGCGTAATCAGCAGGCCGACCGCTACCGCGGTCAATGTGCTGCCGATGTCGACGGTCTTGCGGACCGCCTGCACGGCGGCCACCAGGCCCAGCGTGACCAGCACCGCGAGCACCAGCGCCACGATGTTGTTCCAGCGCCACAGCTGGTCGAAGGCGATGAACAACCCGGCTCCGAACACCACCGCCAGGATCGACTGCAGCACAATCACTCCACCGCTGAGCAACTCGGACAGCCGGCTGCGTTCCTCGGTGAGCTCTTCGGCGAGGTCTTCGTGGAGATCTTCGCCGAGGTCTTCGTCGAGGTGTCCGTCGAGGTGTCCGTCGAGGTCGCCACTGCGGGCGGCGTCGCGGGCGGGGTCCACGATGTCCATCCCGACGTCGTGGTGCTCGACCGGGTCGGGACTCATCTGCTCGGCACCAGACTGCGAGCCGCTACTGAGGCCGGGCCCGCCCTGCGCAGCGTCGGGCGAATCGGTCCGGCGGACCGGCCGCGGATACTCGCTGCGCTGCGGGCCCGCGGCACGCCGAGGCTGCGACGGGGATACGGGCCAGCGCGGCTCCGGCTCAGCCAAGTCGACGGTCACTAACCGGTCGTCGGTGGGATGTCCGGCCACCGGCGCCGGGCCGTCGTAGCCCGGCTCGGAGTCGTCGGTGCTCACGTGGTCGGGCTCGGAGTCGTCGGCGCGGACGCTCTCGTCGTCCCGGATAACCGGGATCTCGCCGGTCAGTTCGGCCACCGTCACCGCGTGGGCATTACCGCGCCGACGCCGGCGTCGTCCGGTGACCGGCGGAGACCCGATGTTGCCGTTTTTGGCCAGCAGCTCAGCCACCGAAATCGGCCGGGTGGCACTCTGCGGCTCGGGGTTTTCACCAGTCGTCATCGCTTGCCGCCTCTCGACCGGGCAACCAGGCTTCCGGGATCGGCCACCGCCGTCTCCACCAAGGCGGTTCCATCGGTTTCGCTATCGAGTCTCCGCAAGATGAGACCCTCGCGCAGTGCCCACGGGCAGATGTCCACCGTGTCAATCGACAGCGCTCGCATGCTCGCCTCCGCCACCAGAGCCCCGGCCACGATCTGCGGTGCCCGGTCGGCACTGACTCCTTCCA
>NZ_JBYCLE010000639.1:0-6308 GCF_057473765.1 Mycobacterium sp. TH-M106
CGGGGTGCACGCCGGACAACCCGCCGTTGCGCTTGCCGACGGGTGAGCGGACCGCCTCGACGATGACGGCTTCAGCCATGGTGATGTCTCCTTCGACGGGTGTTTTCGACGGGTGTTGTTGACTTGATTGTCAACCAAGCGGTTGGACGGTCGGGCGGTGGGGTCTGAATGGGAAGGCGGCTTGGCGGTGGCCCCCGTCGAGCCGCCGGGTTCGTAGCCGCAGGTGTGACCGCTCGCGAGCCCGTCTCATCTCCAGAAGGGCCATGTCCGGAGTCGAGCGGTGGTGGCCATGTTCCGACTGTCGATGGCGCCGAGCCGACTCGTGGCCTGCACCTCGGCGTCGTCGATGTCATCTCGCCAGCGTTGTGCCGCAAAAAGCTTCGTCACCGGCGCCATCGGGCGTCGCCGCTCCGGGAAGCTTCGGGGCGCCTTTGAAGGTTCCGTAGAAGACCCGACCCGCAGTCTTCCCGGGGGTCGAGCCGACGTGCCGCGAGCTCGGCTACGACAACCCGTTCAACCCGTCCACACCCAGCAGCGCCGCGACACCGCCGGCACCGGGGATGCCCGAGTCCTGGCCGGGCCCGGCGTTGCCGCCGTTGCCGCCAGTGCCTAGCAGCACGGACATACCGCCGTTTCCACCGTCACCACCGGAATAAGACGCGCTCTCCCCGCCGGCGCCGCCGGCCCCGCCGGTGCCGATCAGCAGACCGGCCGTGCCGCCGTCCCCGCCGGCCGCGGCGTTGATCTGGTCGGCGGTTCCGCCAGCCCCGCCAGTCCCGCCCTTGCCGAGCAGGCCGCCGTCGCCGCCGTGCCCGCCGGCGCCGGCCGGCAAGTTGTATATGGAGGCTCCGCCGGCCCCGCCGTCACCGCCGTTGGACAACAGCCACCCGCCGTTTCCGCCGGAGCCACCGTCACCGGCGGGGCCATTGATGAAGGTGGAAGCGCCGGCACCGCCGGCCCCGCCGGAGCCGAACAGCAGGCCCGCGTTGCCGCCGGCCCCACCGGCGCCCGAGCCGTCATAGCCCACACCGCCGGTTCCACCGGCGCCGCCGAAGCCGAACAGCCCACCGCCGTGTCCGCCGGCCCCCCCGACGCCTCCGGCGCCGCCGCCGAACCCGATACCGCCGACCCCGCCGCCGCCGACCCCGCCGTCGCCGCCGCCGCCGAACGCGCCCTCGCCGCCGCCGCCGAACTCGATACCGCCGACCCCGCCGCCGCCGCCGCCGCCGGCGACCAACCCGCCGTTCCCGCCGACCCCGCCGGCCCCACCGTTGCCGCCGTCCCCGAGCCCGCCGAGACCGCCGACCCCGCCGCTGCCGAACAGCCCAGCGGCCCCACCGGCCCCGCCGGCCCCGCCGGCCCCGCCGGCCCCGTCGCCGCCGATCCCGCCGGCCCCGCCGGCCCCACCGGCCCCGCCGTTACCCGACAGGATTCCGCCGGCGCCGCCGGCCCCGCCGTTGGCCCCGGGCCCGCCGTTGGCCCCGGCGGCCCCGCCGGCCCCGCCGGCCCCGCCGGTACCGAACAGCCCAGCGGCCCCACCGGCCCCGCCGTTCTGACTGCCGCCGTCTGCTGCGCCGGCCCCGCCATTGCCCAGTAACCAGCCGGCGGGCCCACCGTTCTGCCCCGATCCCGGGGTGGCGCTGACACCGTTGCCGATCAGCGGGCGCCCGGTCAGCGTTTCGACGGGGGCATTGATCACGTTCAATGCCGGCTGCAACGGCGACACCACGCCGTTGGCCCCGGTGTTGCCGAAGGACGTTGAGCCGACCCCGGCCTCGCCGCCACTGCCGGCGGTGCCGATCAGCACGGCATTGCCACCGGTGCCGCCGGCCCCGCCGGTCGTTGCGCCGATTCCACCGGCGCCGCCGGCGCCAGCGTCGCCCACCAGCAGGCCGCCCTGCCCCCCGGTCCCGCCGGTCCCGCCGGTCCCGCCACCGTCGCCGAACGACGCGCCGCCGTATCCACCGGCCCCGCCGACCCCGCCGCAACTGAGCAAGCCGGCGTTGCCACCGTTCCCGCCTGATCCCCCGACCCCGTTCAAGGTGGTCCCGCCGGCCCCGCCGGCCCCGCCGGTGCTGAACAGCAGGCCGGCGTTGCCACCGTTCCCGCCTGATCCCCCGACCCCGTCCGACGTGAACCCGCCGGCCCCGCCGGCCCCACCGGTGCCGAACAGCAGACCGGCGTTGCCACCGTTCCCGCCCGCACCAGCGGTAGATCCCGACCCGCCGCCGGTTCCGCCGGCCCCACCGGCCCCACCGAGCAGACCGCCGGCCCCGCCGTTCCCGCCGACCCCGCCGGCCCCGCCGGGCACGTCGCCGCCGAACCCGCCGGACCCGCCGTCACCGCCGGTGGCGCTGACCAGCCCGGCGAGCAGACCGCCGGTGCCGCCGGCCCCGCCGTTCCCACCGGTCCCGCCGTCTGAGATCCCGCCTACCCCGCCGACCCCGCCGCCGCCGAACAACCCGCCGGACCCGCCGAACCCGCCGGACCCGCCGTTGCCGGCGGCGTTATACGCGGCCCCCCCACCGCCGCCCACCCCGCCGTCGCCGAACAGCCACCCGCCGGCGCCCCCGGCGCCGCCGTTCCCGCCGTTACCGGCGGCCCCTTGCCCGCCGGTGCCGATCAGTCCGCCGGCCCCGCCGGCCCCGCCGACTCCAATCAGCCCGGCGGCCCCGCCCGCGCCGCCGTTTTGGCCCGACCCGCCGGACCCGCCCGCGCCGCCGTTGCCGAGCAACCAACCACCGGGTGCGCCATTTGCACCGGTGCCCGGGGCGCCGTTGGCGCCGTTGCCGATGATCGGGCGTCCCGTCAGCGCCAGGCTGGGAGCGTTGACCAACCCGAGCACCTCCTGCTCCAGGTTGTGCAGCGGATTCGCCCCGAACACCGCGGCATTGCCGGCTTCCGCGCCGGCGTACGATCCCGCACCCGCGACCAGGGCCCCCACGAACTGGTCGTGGAACGTCGCCACCTGCGCGCTGATCGCCTGATACGCCTGGCCGTGCGCGTTGAATAAGGCCGCGACCGCCGCCGACACCTCGTCGCCCGCGGCGACCAGCAGTCCCGTGGTCGGGGCCGCGGCGACAACATTGGCCGCGCTGATCGCCGAACCGATGCTGCCCAAATCCGAAGCGGCCGCCACCAACTCTTCTGGCCCCGCGATCACAAATGACATGGCACTCATTCCTTGCTTTCAGCGAAACCAGGCGAATCCCCCGATGCTATTGGCTGACGCGAAAGGCACAAGATTGCCGAGAGCACCATCAGGAGGTTGTTACACAACCGTTATCACTGTCGCGGTGAATGTCTATTTCTTCGACAAATGACAGATCTCCTCGCCTCCCCCGTGAATGCCGTGACACACGGGAGGTGCAGCACATCGGGGAGAGGCGACACCACGTCGTCACGAATTTGAAATGTCGTCACGAATTTGAAGCGGAAACGGCCACTTGGATGATTTAGGATCTCAGCCGGGCCGTTCAGGAGGGTGTCGTTGGGGTCGACAGAGTCGAGAGTGCCGCCTGAAGGGTGGACATATCCGCAGACCAACGAGCTGGTCCCGGCGTCCAGTTGGCGGGACCGCAAGCGGTATCTGTGGCTGCTCGGCGCGGTAGTGCCGGTGCTCGTGGTCATTTCGTGGCTCGGCGTGCGGGTCACCGGCCTCGGAGCGTTCTGGTGGGGCGGCCCGTTTCTGGCGTTCGCGGTTATACCCTTGCTCGACCGTGTCGTCGGCCCCGATGCAAGCAACCCTCCCGACGGTGCGCTCGGGCGACTGGAGCAAGATGCCGTGTATCGATGGGCCACCTATCTGTACCCGTTCGGCCAGTATCCGTCTCTGCTGCTCGCGTGCTGGCTGTGGGCCGGCGGCGGCTGGCTGACCATGACTTTCGCCGCCAAGCTGGGGCTGATGGTGAGCGTCGGGATAGTCGGCGGCTGCGCCATCAACGCCGCACATGAATTGGGGCACGGAAAACCGCGGGTCCACAAGAAGCTGAGCAAGATAGCGCTTGCACAGACCTGCTACGGCCATTTCTATGTCGAGCACAATCGTGGACACCACGTCCGGGTCGCGACTCCGGAAGACCCGGCCAGCGCGCGCCTGGGAGAAAGTGTCTACAGCTTCATTCCGCGCTCGGTCGTGGGCGGTCTCCGGTCGGCCTGGAGCACCGAGAAGCGACGCCACGCACGGACGAAGCAGTCGTCCTGGTCTGTCCGGAACGACGTGCTGAACGCCTGGATGCTCAGCGTCCTGCTGTATGCGGTGCTGGCGATCTGGTTTGGCGTCGTCGTCCTGCCCTGGCTCGTCGGCCAGGCGGTAATCGGGATTTCCCTGTTGGAGACCGTCAACTACCTGGAGCACTACGGGCTGCGGCGCCAGAAAGTATCCGCCGACCGGTATGAACCGGTGAAATCATCACACAGTTGGAACAGCGACACGCTGGTCGCAAATATCTTCCTGTTCCACCTCCAACGCCATTCTGATCATCATGCTCATCCCCTGCGGCCGTTTCAGGCGCTACGCCATGTCGATGAGGCGCCGCAACTCCCGGCTGGGTACGCCACCATGATCGTGATCGCATGGATTCCCGCGTGGTGGCGCCGGGTGATGGACCGACGCGTGCTCGACCACTACGGCGGCGACATTCGGTTGGTCGCGCTGTGCCCCCGCCGCGGGAAGCAATCGCTGGCGCGACACCCATCTCGCGAGTGCTCATGACGCAGATATCGCGCAGACATTTTCTGGGCGCCGGTATCGCGGCTGCGGCATGGCCCGTCGGCGCCGGGATCGTCGGGTGTGAATCCGCGCGGAAGCCGACGGCCTCTCGCCGCCATTACCCGGCGATTGTGGTGGGTAGCGGTTACGGCGGCGGCGTGTCGGCGTTGCGGCTCGCCCAGGCGGGTGTGGACACGCTGGTTTTGGAGATGGGCAGGCTATGGGACACCCCTGACCAGGATGGCAAGCGATTTTCCCGGATGTTGCCTCCCGACACTCGCGCCGGCTGGTTCACCGCGCATCCGCCAAGCCTGGTGCCTTCTTTCGAAGGGATCTCGATCGATGCGGTAGCCGAGCGCGTTCCCTCGCCCCAGCCGGTTCAGGCCGGAATTTGCGACAAGGTTGTCCTCGGTGCGCACACCGTGTTCCGCGGCATAGCCGTCGGGGGCGGATCCATGATCAACGCTGCGATAGCCGCCATTCCCACGCCGGACCAAGTCCGCGACACCTTTCCAGACATCGACGCGTCCGAGTTCCTCGGAACATACATTCAACGAGCCGCCAATACGCTGCGGATCAACTACCGTGACATGGACTGGTTCGAGCAAACTCCATGTTTTCAATATGCGCGCGTGGGCCGCCAATATGCGGACGAAGCGGGATATAAGGTCGACTACAACGGGAGCGCGTACTCCTTCGACTATATGGAGAAAGAACAGGCCCGCGAGGTTCCACGTTCAGCGCTCGACTTGGAGCAGCAATACGGAAATAACTACGGCCGGTTCGGCAGCGTCGACCAGACCTATATCGCAACTGCCTTGGCGACTCACAAAGTCACCCTGCAACCCCTGACCGAAGTAACCGATATCCGGCGCGAACGCTCGGGCGAATACGTCGTGTCTGCCCGCGAAATCGACCGGTGGGGCAAAGAGCTAGCGCGCCACGAATTCGGTTGCGATAAATTGTTTATCAGCGCGGGAGTCCTGGGAACGAACAAGCTGTTGTTGCGGGCTCGTGACACCGGTGCGCTGCCCAACCTGAGCGCCGAAGTCGGGCGTGGATATGGAAACAACGGCGACGTCATGGTCGCCCACGGGCTCCAACGAACCGACCCGGCGGGGACTGAGCAGTCACTCATGGGAATGATCAACCTCGATGGCCGGGACGACCCGGATAACCCGGTCTACGCCAGCATGTTCTCCATTCCGCTGCCGGAAGAAACTTTCACCTTGGGCTACTATGTCATGGTAAAAACTGGTGATCGTGCGAACATCACCTACAATCGCCATTCCGACACGATCGGTATCGACTGGCCCGAAGGATATAGCGACCACCTGGCAGCAAGAGCGCAGGCGGTTTTTGACAAAGTGATCCATGCCAACGGCGTGGATTATCGCAGCGACGTATTCGAAGGAAAGATCTTCGAGCCCTACACGGTTCATCCGATGGGTGGCTGCGTCCGGGGTATCGCCACCGACAGTTTCGGCCGGGTCAACGGGTACGACAATCTTTATGTGAATGATGGGTCGTTGCTACCTGGCTACCTTGGCTGCAACCCATTCATGTCAATCACCGCGCTCGCCGAACGCAATATCGA
>NZ_JBYCLE010000640.1:0-2465 GCF_057473765.1 Mycobacterium sp. TH-M106
GGCGCGGCCGCGCTGCAGCGGGCCATCGCCGACCACCTGCGCTACTCGGTCGGGCGGCCGGCCGCGGCCCTGCGTCCCGAGCATTACTACCGGGCGCTGGCGCTGGCCGTGCGTGACCGCATGCAGGACCGCAGGGTGGCGTCGATGCAGACCATGCTGGATCTGGGTCGCAAGGTCACCTGCTATCTGTCCGCCGAGTTCCTGATGGGCCCCCAACTCGGCAACAACCTGCTGAACCTGGGCATCGAGCGGTCGGCGAGGACCGCGCTGGCGGCGATGGGCCAGAGCCTCGACACGGTGCTGGCCTGCGAGGAGGAACCGGGGCTGGGCAACGGCGGCCTCGGCCGGCTTGCCGCGTGCTACCTGGACTCGCTGGCCACTCTGGAGCGTCCGGCGATCGGCTACGGCATCCGCTACGAGTTCGGGATCTTCGACCAGGAGATTCGCGACGGCTGGCAGGTCGAGAAGACGGACAACTGGCTCGACGCCGGAAATCCCTGGGAGATCGCCAAACCCGACATCAACTATGCGGTGAAGTGGGGTGGCTATGCCGAGCACTACACCGACGAGGCCGGCCACGACCGTGCGCGGTGGGTGCCGGGGCGGGTACTCAAAGGCGTCGCCTACGACACCCCGATCCAAGGCTACGGCGTCAACACCTGCAACGTGTTGACGTTGTGGAGCGCACGTGCCGTCAAATCCTTTGCGCTGGAGGCCTTCAACACCGGCGACTACTACAAGGCGGTCGAGGACGAAGTCACCTCCGAGACGGTCACCAAGGTCCTCTATCCCAACGACGAACCGGATGTGGGCAAGCGGCTGCGACTGTTGCAGCAGTACTTCTTCGTGTCCTGCTCGCTGCAGCGGGTGCTGGAGTTGATGGAGGAGATCGCTGACGTCTCTGTGCGAGAACTGCCCCAGCGGTTCGCGCTGCAGCTCAACGACACTCATCCGTCGATCGCGGTCGCCGAGTTGATGCGGCTCCTGGTCGACGAGCGCCACCTCGACTGGGACGACGCGTGGGGCATCACGGTCGCGACGTTCGGCTACACCAACCACACCCTGCTGCCCGAAGCGCTGGAGACCTGGCCGCTGGCGATGTTCTCCGAGTCCCTGCCGCGCCACCTCGAGATCGTCTACGAGATCAACCGCCGATTCCTCGACGAGGTGCGCGCCCGGTTCCCCGGCGACGACGACCGGCTGCGCCGTATGTCGCTGATCGGGGAGGACGGCGGCAAGAGTGTGCGGATGGCGCACCTGGCGGCCGTCGGCAGCCACGCCATCAACGGCGTCGCCGCGCTGCACTCAGATCTGCTGAAAACCAGTGTCCTCAAGGACTTCTACGAGCTGTGGCCGGAACGCTTCAGCAACAAGACGAACGGGGTCACACCGCGCCGCTTCCTTGCGCTGGCCAACCCAGGGCTGCGCGAACTGCTGGACCGCACCATCGGCGAGAGCTGGCTGAGGGACCTGTCGCGGCTGCGCGCACTGGAGCCTTTCGTCGACGACGCCGGCTTCCGTCAGCAGTGGCGCGATATCGCAAGAGCCAACAAGGCCCGCCTGGCCACCTACGTCGGCGCGGCCGCGGGCGTCGAGCTGAACCCGGACTGGATGTTCGACGTCCAGGTCAAGCGCATCCACGAGTACAAGCGCCAGCACCTCAACGTGCTGCACATCGTCGCGCTCTACCATCGGCTCAAGTGCAATCACGGGCTGTCGATTCCGCCACGGACCTTCGTCTTCGGCGGCAAGGCCGCTCCCGGCTATTTCGTGGCCAAGCGAATCATCAAGCTGATCAACGCCGTCGGGGAGACTGTCAACGCCGACCCCGACGTCAACCGGTTCCTCACGGTGGCGTTCGTGTCGAACTTCACTGTGCGCAACGCGCACCTGATCTACCCGGCCACCGACCTGTCCGAGCAGATCTCCACTGCAGGCAAGGAGGCATCGGGCACCGGGAACATGAAGTTCATGATCAACGACGCGCTGACCATCGGCACGCTCGACGGGGCGAACGTCGAGATCCGCGAGGAGGCCGGGCCGGAGAATTTCTTCCTGTTCGGCCTCACGGAACGCGAGGTTGCGGCGGTCAAGGCGGACGGATACCGCCCGGCCGGCTACATCGACGGCGACGAGGAGCTTTGCGCGGTGCTCGATCTCATTGCCGCGGGGATGTTCTCGCGCGGCGATACCGAGGTGCTCCGACCGGTGGTGGACAACCTTCGCTACGACGGTCCGTTTTTGGTGTGCGCCGACTACCGCTCTTACGTCGACTGCCGGGAGCAGGTGAGCGCCGCGTGGCAGGACCAGGATGCGTGGACCAGGATGCGTGGACCACGATGTCCATCCTGAACTCTGCGCGCAGCGGCACGTTCTCCTCGGACCGCGCCGTCGCCGAGTACTGCGACGAGATCTGGAACGTCTGGCCGCTGACGGTGAAGATCTGAGCGGGCCGGGAGTCAGTT
>NZ_JBYCLE010000641.1:0-5809 GCF_057473765.1 Mycobacterium sp. TH-M106
TCGCCGCGGCCATCGACGCGCTGCGCCGGCCGCAACGTCGCCGCGGCATGGCGGTGATCATCAGCGACTTCCTCGGCCCGATCAACTGGATGCGCCCTCTGCGCGCGATCGCAGCCCGCCACGAGGTGCTGGGCATCGAGGTGCTGGACCCGCGTGACGTCGAGCTGCCCGACGTCGGCGACGTCATCTTGCAGGACACCGAATCCGGGGTCACCCGCGAGTTCACCATCGACGCGAAACTGCGCGACGACTTCGCCCGGGCCGCGGCCGCCCACCGCGACGACGTGGCGCACACGCTGCGCAGCTGCGGAACGCCGCTGCTGTCGCTGCGCACCGACTCCGACTGGATCTCCGACATCGTCCGATTCGTCGAGTGGCGCCGTCGCGGGGCACTGGCGGGGATCTAGCGCCATGACCCTTCCGCTCCTCGGGCCGATGACGCTGACCGGCTTCGCCCACCCGTGGTTCTTCCTGTTCCTGCTCGTCGTCGCTGGGCTGGCCGCGCTGTACATCATCATGCAGGTAGCCCGGCAGCGGCGGATTCTGCGGTTCGCCAACATGGAACTGCTGCAAAGCGTGGCGCCCAGAGCACCGACCCGGTGGCGCCACCTCTCGGCGGTGCTGCTGCTGTGCTCGCTGCTGCTGTTCACGGTCGCGATGGCCGGCCCGACGCACGACATCCGAATCCCGCGTAACCGCGCGGTGGTCATGCTGGTGATCGACGTATCCCAGTCGATGCGCGCCACCGACGTCCAACCCAGCCGGCTGGCCGCCGCGCAGGAGGCGGGCAAACAGTTCGCCGACGAGCTGACACCGGGGATCAACCTGGGCCTGATCGCCTACGCCGGCACCGCGACCGTGCTGACGTCACCGACCACCAACCGCGAAGCCACCAAGGCAGCGATCGACAAGTTGCAGTTGGCCGACCGCACCGCGACCGGGGAGGGCATCTTCACCGCGCTGCAGGCCATCGCCACGGTGGGGGCGGTGATCGGCGGCGGCGACACCCCGCCGCCAGCGCGCATCGTGTTGCTGTCCGACGGCAAGGAGACTGTGCCGTCCAACCCGGACAACCCCAAGGGTGCGTACACCGCGGCGCGCACCGCCAAGGACCAGGGGGTTCCGGTGTCGACGATCTCGTTCGGCACACCGTACGGATATGTCGAGATCAACGATCAGCGTCAACCGGTCCCCGTTGACGACGCCTCGCTGAAGAAGATCGCCGACCTGTCCGGCGGCAACGCCTACACTGCGTCCAGCCTCGGCCAGCTCAAGGAGGTCTACTCGACCCTGCAGGATCAGATCGGCTACGAAACGATCAAGGGCGACGCCAGCGTCGGCTGGCTGCGATTGGGCTCGCTGGTGCTGATGCTGGCGGCACTGGCGGCGCTGCTGCTCAATCGGCGCCTGCCGGCCTGACCCGGCGAGCAGACGCTAAAGCCCCCGACACCAGGGAGTATTTGGGGGCTTTAGCGTCTGCTCGCCGTCGAGCCGATTTCGGCGTCGGGTCGGTGAGGCGATAGGTTGGCGGGGTGACGGACATCCAGGTAGCCGCGGGAAACCACGCACGGCCGCCGTTCGTTTCGCGGTCGGTGCTGGTCACCGGTGGAAACCGGGGGATCGGGCTGGCGGTAGCCCGTCGGCTCGCCGCCGACGGGCACAAGGTGGCGGTGACCCATCGCGGGTCCGAGGTGCCGGACGGGCTGTTCGGGGTGGTGTGTGACGTCACCGACTCCGCGACCGTCGACGCCGCGTTCACCGCGGTCGAGGAGCATCAGGGCTCCGTCGAGGTGCTGGTCGCAAACGCCGGTGTCGCCGCGGACGCATTCCTCATGCGGATGACCGAGGAGAAGTTCGAAAAGGTCATTGACGCCAACTTGACCGGCGCATTCCGGGTGGCCCAGCGTGCAGCGCGCAACATGGTCAAGAAGCGGTTCGGCCGGATGATCTTCATCGGTTCGGTCTCGGGTTCCTGGGGGATCGGCAACCAGGCGAACTACGCGGCGTCCAAGGCCGGCCTGATCGGTATGGCCCGCTCGATCGCCCGGGAGCTTTCCAAGGCGTCTGTCACCGCCAACGTGGTGGCTCCGGGCTACATCGACACCGACATGACCCGGGCGCTGGATGAGCGGATTCAGGCCGGGGCGCTGGACTTCATCCCGGCAAAGCGGATCGGCACCGCCGACGAAGTCGCTGGGGTGGTCAGCTTCCTGGCGTCCGAAGACGCCAGTTACATCTCCGGTGCCGTGATTCCCGTCGACGGCGGCATGGGCATGGGCCACTAAACGGTTAGCAAGGGTTAGCAAGGGTTAGCAAGGGTTAGCAAGGACTAGCAAGGACTAGCAAGGACTAGCATGACAGCTTTTCTGGACGGCAAGCGCATCCTGGTCACCGGGATCATCACCGACTCGTCTATCGCGTTCCACATCGCCCGGGTGGCCCAGGAGGCGGGTGCGCAGCTGGTGTGCACCGGCTATCAGCGGCTGCGGCTGATCGACCGCATTCTCGACCGGTTGCCGCAGAAGCCACCGTTGCTCGAGCTCGACGTGCAAGACGACAAGCACCTGGACACCCTGGCCGACCGGGTCACCGAGGTGATCGGGACGGGCAACAAACTCGACGGTGTCGTGCACTCGATCGGCTTCATGCCACCCAGCGGGATGGGAATCAACCCGTTCTTCGACGCGCCCTTCGATGACGTTGCGAAAGGCATTCACATCTCTGCGTTTTCGTATGCATCGCTGGCCAAGGCGCTGCTTCCGATTATGAACCGCGGCGGCAGCATCGTGGGAATGGATTTCGACCCCACCCGTGCGATGCCGGCCTACAACTGGATGACGGTGGCAAAGAGCGCACTGGAGTCGGTGAACCGGTTCGTCGCGCGCGAGGCCGGACCATACGGGGTCCGGTCGAACTTGGTTGCGGCAGGGCCGATCCGAACGTTGG
The DNA here is from genome assembly GCF_057473765.1 of Mycobacterium sp. TH-M106. NCBI lineage: Bacteria > Bacillati > Actinomycetota > Actinomycetes > Mycobacteriales > Mycobacteriaceae > Mycobacterium > Mycobacterium sp. TH-M106. The sequence goes on from NZ_JBYCLE010000641.1 coordinate 2,947, forward strand.
CGATGAGCGCGATCGTCGGTGGTGCGCTCGGTGACTCGGCCAGTGACCAGATTCGCCTGCTCGAAGAGGGCTGGGACCAGCGGGCGCCGGTCGGTTGGAACATGAAAGACGCTACGCCGGTGGCGAAGACGGTGTGCGCGTTGCTCTCTGACTGGCTGCCGGCCACCACCGGCACGGTCGTCTACGCCGACGGCGGCGCCCACACCCAGCTGCTCTAAATGGAATTTGATGCCGTGCTGCTGCTGTCCTTCGGCGGGCCGGAGGGACCCGAGCAGGTGCGGCCGTTCCTGGAGAACGTAACCCGCGGCCGCGGTGTGCCGCCGGGCCGCCTCGACGCTGTCGCGGAGCACTACCGGCATTTTGGCGGGGTGTCGCCGATTAATGCGATCAACCGTGCGTTGGTCGACCAGTTGCGCGCGGAGCTGGATCTGCCCGTCTACTTCGGCAACCGCAACTGGAAACCCTACGTCGAAGACACCGTTGCGATCATGGCCGACAACGGCATTCGACGGGCTGCGGTGTTCCCTACCTCGGCATGGGGCGGGTATTCCGGCTGCACCCAGTACGCCGAGGACATTGCCCGGGCGAGGGATGCGGTCGGGGAGCACGCCCCGGAATTGGTCAAGCTGCGACAGTATTTCGACCATCCGCTGTTAGTGGAGATGTTCGCCGAGGCGATCGCCGCTGCCGCCGAAACCCTACCGGCCGGGCTGCGTGATGAAGCCCGGTTGGTGTTCACCGCACACTCGGTACCGGTTGTTGCCGACGAGCGGTACTGCCGGCTGTACAGCCGCCAAGTCGGCTATGCCGCAAGGCTGATCGCCGCCACGGCCGGATACCCGCAATACGACCAGGTCTGGCAGTCGCGGTCCGGCTTGCCGCAGACTCCGTGGCTGGAGCCCGATGTTGGCGACCACCTCGCGGGGCTGGCTGCTTACGGGGCACGCGCCGTGATCGTGTGCCCGATCGGTTTTGTCGCGGAGCACATCGAGGTGTGTTGGGATCTCGACTATGAACTTCGATCTCAGGCCGAGGCGGCGGGTATGGCCTTCGCCCGGGCTGCCACACCTAACGCGGATCGCCGATTCGCCCGGCTGGCCGCAGGGCTGGTCGACGAACTGCGCTACGGCCGTGAGCCGGAACGTGTCACCGCTACCGATCCGGTGCCCGGCTGCCGGCCCAGCGTCAATGGCCCGCCTTGTGTGCCGCCGCACTGCGTTGCCGTCGTCAAGCCGGCAGCGACGCCGCCCGTGTCTTAAAGCGGAGCTGGCAAAACCGTGTCCGACGTCGCCGACGTCACGCCTGCCAAGCGGAGCGCAGGATCGCGTCCACCGCGGCCGTCCGCGCCGAGCGCACCACTGCGGCCAACGGACGCATCGCGTCGGCGGCGCACCGCGCCTCCGACGAGGACTGCACCCCAGTCGCTGTCAGCCCGGAGGCGACCGAGATGATCGCATCGACATGGGCGGCGTTGTCTAGCACCCGCACCGCCCGCGGCGGCGCGTGGTCCGGAATCCGGTGCTGGCGTGATGATTCCACCAGCTGGCTGACCAGCAGCCGCGGGTCGGACGCGCCTCGGCCAAGCCGGCCCAATCCGATGGCGCTCAGCGCGTCAACGGCCGAGCGCACCGCCGAGCGCAGCGCATACTCCGCGTCGCCCAGATCGCAGTGTTCGACGATCGGCGCGCCGGGCAGCGCATACACCGTCCAGGACAGCACGCCCACATCGCCGGTGTCCGGGTTGTCGTCCGTGAGATCGGGTACCAGCCCGACCCTGCGGGCCACCGCCGATCCGTTATCGGACTCCGCGACGATCACCGCCTCGCCGGCGACGAGCGCGTCCCGTTCGAAGGAGGTGCCGGCCGGCAGCCCGCGCACATCGCCGGGCACCGGCGATACCTGGTGGATGGACCCGGGTGCGCGAGACGCGGCAGCAGAGCGCAGGATCTGCAACAACGACACACCGCCCGGGTCGTTTGCGTTCGGCCACGGCAGGCCGGTGCTACCGGCAGCGACGGCATCGTGGGCGACTATCGATTGTCTTGATGCCCACACCGAGAGCGCGTCCAGGACGTCGTCCGGTGCCGCCTGGCCCGCGAGCCAGGCGTTGGTCCACACCGAAAGCGTTGCGCTGGGACACCACACAATGCTGGCAGTGTAATTGCTCGCCTTCGACCGACATGGTTAGCAACTGATCTGGCGATATCCTGGCAGGATGCCCGCTGCCTTGAGCTGGTTGATCTTCGCGTTGGGGCTGGCCGGCGCGGAGGCACTCACCGGCGACATGTTTCTGCTGATGCTTGGCGGCGGCGCGCTGTCGGCGGCCGCGACCAGCGCTCTGGTGGACTGGCCTATCTGGTGCGACGGGGTGGTTTTTCTGGCGGTTTCGGTGCTGCTGCTGGTGGTGGTCCGTCCCGCCCTGCGGCGGCGGCTGTCCTCCGCAAGGGGCATCGAGACGGGAGTCCGCGCACTGCAGGGCAGAAGTGCGCTGGTACTCGATCGAGTCGCCCGACACGAGGGCAGAGTGAAGGTCGACGGTGACGTGTGGACGGCCAGGCCCCTGGACGACGGCGACGTCTACGAGCCGGGCGATCTGGTCACCGTCATGCATATCGACGGCGCTACCGCGGTGGTCTGGAAGAATATCTAGCGAAAGGAGCCGTGATGGAGGGTGCCGTCACCAGTTTGGTCTTGCTGGCGGTCCTGGTGCTGTTCGCGATCATCGTGCTGGCCAAGTCGGTCGCGTTGATCCCCCAAGCCGAGGCAGCGGTGATCGAACGGCTGGGCCGCTACAGCCGCACAGTCAGCGGCCAGTTGACGCTGTTGGTGCCGTTCATCGACCGAATCCGCGCCCGGATCGACC
>NZ_JBYCLE010000642.1:0-1069 GCF_057473765.1 Mycobacterium sp. TH-M106
GCTGGATCTGCGAGGAGACGGGTCAGCCGCCCTGGTCGCAGTGGTATGCGGGACGGCCGCTGCTGGTGACGGCCAACGACTACGGCCTGCGCATCTACAACGGCGACACCGGTGTCACCGTGGCCGGCCCGGACGGCCTGCGTGCCGTGATCGCCGGCGCGACCGGTTCCCTGAGCTTGGCCACCGGCCGCCTCGGTGACGTCGAGACCATGCACGCCATGACCATCCACAAAAGCCAGGGCAGCCAGGCCGACGAGGTGACGGTGCTGCTGCCCCCGCAGGATTCGCGGCTGCTGACCCGGGAGTTGTTCTACACGGCGGTGACACGCGCCAAGACCAAGGTCCGGGTGGTGGGCTCGCAGGCGTCGGTGCGTGCCGCGATCGGTCGCCGGGCGGTGCGGGCGACCGGACTGCGGCAACGACTGCGGGCCTGAACCTTCGGCATCGCGGCCCCGACGTGTGAGAATCGCGGACAGCATGGGCGACATGGTTGATGCGGGCGGCGCCGCGGGGCCGTCCCGGCGGCGACACATCGCGCGGCTCGTCGCGTTCGCGGGCTTTGTGCTGGCATTGTTCTTTCTGGTGAGCGTCGCGCGGGTCATCGACGTGGCGCAGGTGCGCCACGCGGTCGCCGCGACGGGGCCGGCCGCGCCGCTGGCCTACGTGGTCGTCTCGGCGGTGCTCGGCGCGGTGTTCGTGCCGGGACCGATGCTCGCCGCGGGCAGCGGCCTGGTGTTCGGGCCGGTTCTGGGTGTTTGCGTGACGCTGGGGGCCACGGTGGGCACCGCGATCGTCGCCGGCTTCGTCGGCCGCCGCGCCGGCCGGCTCGACGCACTGATCGAACACCGAGGGCTGTGGGCGGTCGTGGGACAGCGCTTCATCCCCGGGTTCTCCGACGCACTCGCCTCCTATGCGTTCGGTGCGTTCGGAGTTCCGTTGTGGCAGATGGGCATCGGCTCGCTCATCGGTTCGCTGCCCCGGGCATTCGTCTACACGGTGCTGGGGGCCTCGATCGGCAACCTGTCGTCGCCGTTGGCGTACTCGGCGATAGCGGTGTGGTGTGTCACCG
>NZ_JBYCLE010000643.1:0-2953 GCF_057473765.1 Mycobacterium sp. TH-M106
GCGGTGAGCATCATGCCCACCGGTAAACCCTCGGTGGACTCGCCCAGCGGCAACGAGATCGCGGGTTCGCCGGTAGCGTTCTGCAGCGGCGTGAACGCCACCCAGTCGATCAGCCGATCGATGATCTGTTGGTAGTCGGCGGTCGGATCCAGGTGGCCGACGCGCGGCGGCGGATCGGGCAGCGTCGGGAGCAGCATCGCGTCGTAGCTGCGGAAGAGCCGCGCGGTGTGCCGTCGTGAGGCGGCCAGCCGCAGCGTCGCCACAGGCAATCGGTAGAGGTGGCGTCTGGCATAGTGGTCCAGCCCCAGGGTGAGGTTGTCCAGCCGGGTGCGGTCGAACGTCGGACCGAACATCCGGCGCCCGCCCCATACCAGGGCCGTCGCCAGAAACGCCCAGTACAGCAGGAAGTCGTCAGCGAAGTGGGCCGGCACCGGCGGGGGGTCGACCGGCTCCACGTGGTGGCCGAGTTCCTCTAGCAGCGCAGCAGTTTTCATCGTCTGTTCCCGCACGTCCGGACTGGCCTCGCGGACCAATGACCGGGTGACCACGGCAATCTTGACCCTCTGCTTTCCCGCGTGCCGGATGTCGCCGATCGGCGGCAGCTTGGGGTTGCGCCAGATGTGCTCGGCTTCCCGGTAGAACGCGGCGGTGTCGCGGACCGAGCGGGTGACCACGCCGTTGTAGACGATACGTACTGGCATCAGCCGCAAGTCCCTGTCCAGCGGCAACCTGCCCCTGGACGGCTTCAGACCGACCAGCCCGTTGCAGGAAGCGGGGATACGGATGGATCCGCCGCCGTCGTTGGCGTGCGCGATCGGCACCACCCCGGCTGCGACGAACGCCGCTGATCCCGACGACGAGGCGCCGGCGGTGTAGTCGGTGTGCCACGGGTTGCGCACCGCTCCCAGCCGGGGGTGCTCGGCCGAGGCGCTGAAGCCGAACTCACTGAGCTGGGTTTTGCCCAGAGGGATCAGCCCGGTGCCCAGATACAGCTTCGCGAAATCGCCGTCGGCAGTTGCCGGGTGAGGTTCCCACGCATCGGTGCCCTGCATCGTCGGCATGCCGGCGGCATTGACATTGTCCTTGATGTACGTCGGTACCCCGTCGAAGAAACCGCCGCGGGAGACCCGGCCGGCACCAGCCCGGGTTCGGGCGCGGTCGAACGCCTGGTAAGCCAGGCCGTTAAGGGCTGGGTTGACCTTCTCGGTGCGGGCGATGGCGGCTTCGACGAGCTCGCTGGGAGATACCTCGCCCGATTCGATTCGCTCAGCCAGGCCGACCGCGTCGCTGTCGCCGAGGGCGTCGTCACCGAAGGCGTGCACGTACTGCATGACACGACGCTAGCGCGTTCACCCCGACTAACTCTGCCCGACCTCGAACCTGACGAACCGGGTCACCGTCACGCCCGCCTCGTCAAGCAGCACTTTGACGGTTTTTTTGCTGTCGGAGACCGACGGCTGTTCCAGCAGCACGGTGTCCTTGAAGAAGCCGTTGAGCCGGCCCTCGATGATCTTGGGCAGCGCCTGTTCGGGTTTGCCCTCCTGCTTCGCGGTCTCCTCGGCGATGCGGCGCTCGTCTGCGACCACGTCGGTGGGCACGTCATTTCGGGTCAGGTACTTGGCCTTCAGCGCGGCGATCTGCAGCGCAACCGCGTGGGCGGCAGCTTCGGCGGATGCGTTAGCGCCCTGGTATTCGACCAGCACGCCCACGGCCGGCGGCAGGTCGGCCGACCGCTTGTGCAGGTAGCTCTCGACGGTGCCGTCGAAGTAGGCGACGCGGCGCAGTTCGAGTTTCTCGCCGATCTTGGCCGACAGGTCGGCGATCGCCTGCTGGACCGTCTTATCGCCGACCCGGGCAGCTTTGAGCGCATCGACGTCGGTGGCTTTGACCGCCGCGGCGGCCGCGACGATATCCGCAGCCAGTTGCCGGAATTCGGCGTTCTTGGCGACGAAGTCGGTCTCCGAATTCAGCTCGATCAGGGCACCGTCCTGCGCGGCGACCAAGCCCTCGGCGGTGGCCCGCTCGGCGCGTTTGCCGACATCTTTGGCACCCTTGATCCGCAGCACCTCGACCGCCTTGTCGAAGTCGCCGTCACTTTCGGCGAGGGCGTTTTTGCAGTCGAGCATGCCGGAACCGGTCAGCTCCCGCAGTCGCTTGACGTCGGCTGCAGTGAAATTCGCCAATGTTCAGACCCTTCCTACGGTGCGTCCGTGTTCTTCTCGATGGCGGCGGCGGCTGTCTCGGCGCCGGACGGGGCTGCGCCGGCCGGGGCCGGTGCGGTCGCCGATGGCGTCGCGGAGGCCAGCAGCTCCTGCTCCCACTCCGCCAGCGGCTCGGCGGCTTCGGCTTCGGGTTTGCCGTCGCCGTCACCGAGGCCGGCGCGGGCCTGCAGCCCCTCGGCGACAGCCGAGGCGACCACCTTGGTCAACAACGCCGCCGAACGGATGGCGTCGTCGTTGCCCGGGATCGGGAAGTCGACCTCATCGGGGTCGCAGTTGGTGTCCAAGATCGCGATCACCGGGATCCCCAGCTTGCGGGCCTCGCCAACGGCGATGTGCTCCTTGTTGGTGTCGACCACCCAGATCGCCGACGGCACCCTGCTCATGTCACGGATGCCGCCGAGGCTGCGCTCCAGCTTGTTCTTCTCCCGGGTCAGGCCGAGGATCTCCTTCTTGGTGCGGCCCTCGAAACCACCGGTCTGCTCCATGGCCTCCAGCTCCTTGAGCCGCTGCAGCCGCTTGTGCACGGTGGAGAAGTTGGTGAGCATGCCGCCCAGCCAGCGCTGGTTCACATAGGGCATCCCGACCCGGGTCGCCTCGGCGGCGACCGACTCCTGGGCCTGCTTTTTGGTGCCGACGAACAGCACGGACCCGCCGTGGGCGACGGTCTCCTTGACGAACTCGTATGCCTTGTCGATGAAGGTCAGCGTCTGCTGCAGATCGATGATGTAGAT
>NZ_JBYCLE010000644.1:0-2619 GCF_057473765.1 Mycobacterium sp. TH-M106
CAGACATGTCTGGCCCACCTCGCATGTCTCAAACAACACCCCATGCGCCCGTCGAAGCTTTCACCAGCCATTTTGTCAAGGACTCACGGTCAAAGCGCCAGAGACATCTAACCTTGGTCGCAAGTCGGGAATCTACCCCCACTTGGGCGGTGGCAGGAACGACCGGAACCGACTTGCCTCCCGGCACCCGGCGGTGCGTTTCTACAGGTCACAGGTGGTCTGCACGGATGGCCATCGAACACCGAACCGCGCGCAGGTCGTTCAGCGTCGCGGTTGACGTGTCGCGCGTTATCAATCTCGACGAGGATCGCGGCCTGGGGACTGCGCGAGTCCGACGACAACCCGCTCCTGGCGCTGACTCGCGGCCGGTATCGTTTGCCCTAGAGACGTACGTACAGGTACCGTACACTACAGCTGATCAGTTAAGGAGATGTTGTCGTGGCAGTCAAAGCGAAGCGCTTCGAACTTCGCGCGGAGGAGGCAACCCTGGACCGCATCCAGCTAGCCGCCAACGTCGTGCATGAGCAGACCTCGGAGTTCGTCCGGAAAGCCGCGATCCAACGTGCCGAGGACATCCTGCGCCAAGAGCTGTTAACGGTGATGGAGCCCGAACAGTTCGACAAGCTGATGTCCTCGCTCGATGCTGCCGACGCTGCACCACGACTTGCGGCAGCCGCACGCAAGCCTGCGGCGTTCAAACGGCGTTGAGCAATGTTCGAGTCCGCGCGGCTCGACGACGCGCACACGCTGGAAGGGTTCGACTGCGGCAATGAGTCACTGAATAGCTGGCTGATCGAACAGGCTCGCCGCGCGGACAGCAGCAGAGTAGCGCACGTTTACGTATGGACCCCGCACGGAGAGCCGAAGGTCTGCGCCTATTTCGCCATCTGCCCCACCGAAATCGTGCGGAAAGACGACGGCGTGTCGGGGTCGATGGCTGGGGGCTATACCCGCATACCCGGATATTTGATTGCCCGTCTGGCCATCGATGCAGCGCTGCATGGCCAAGGGTACGGCGAGCAGCTACTCCTAGACGCACTGGGGAAAGCCGTTGCCGCGTCGGAGATCGGCGGAGGGCGGCTTGTCGTCGTTGATGCGATAGATGACCAAGCTCAGTCGTTTTACGAGCACTACCACTTCGTTCCCGTCCGGCACCGCGAGCGCCGCCTCGTGATGAAGGTGTCCACAGCGGCCAAGGCGCTCGGCGAGCGCTGGCACGACTCGACAGCAGACTGAACGGCGGGTTTCGCAAGTGGCGTGAAGCCCGCCAGGCCCTTGCACAACGATGTCGACACGTTGGCGGTACGCACAATGCCAGCTGTAGCTGCGTCGGGCTTCCGAGGCGTCGATCGGCGTTGCCGCCCGCCCGTGCATTGGGCCGACTTATGCGGATCACCTCAGATGTCTCAAATAACACCCCTGACTCGATCATTGCTCCTACCAGCAAGTTTCGCCAGCGACCAACGCCGAAATGACCGAACGACATGAGGTTACTCGCAAGTCGGTGATCTACCCCCTTTGCGGTCGAGCCGTGTCAGAGGCTCGGCAGCGGTTTCTAATTTGCCGTGATCTTCGGTGTTGGAGTCGACCGTGTCGAGGGGCGCGCACCGTGTGTCAATGTTGATGGATATCACGCTCGGTGAGAGCCGGTGTTCCGCTGTGGGGTGAGCCACTGTTCCGTTGGCTGGTGAGCCACTGCGGCGTTATCGGGTGAGCCGTGGCACCGCTGCGCCAGTCGAGGTGCGGGTGTGCGCGCAGGATCGGTGTTGGCGTGGGACCGGTGCCGGCGGGACGTGTGGTGCCTCGTCCCGCCGGACGCTGGTCAGCCGAGTTGGCTGAAGTGCTTGCGCATTGATTCGTCGCAGGTCAGCACGGTGGCGTGAGCGTTGGTGGTGATGCGGTCGATGATCGCGTCGGCGAGAATCTTTTCCTCCATGCGGTCGTGCCACTGTTCGGGCGGCAGCTGGGTGCAGTAGATCGTCGATGCCGCCTTGTGGCGCCGATCGATCAAGGTGTGTAGCTGCTGGATCTGCTGGCGGCTCGGCGTGGTGAGGAACCAGTCGTCGATGATCAATAGCTCCACTTTGACCAGGGCGTCCAGGCAGCGTTTTCGCTCCCCGGTGCGTTCGGCGATGGTGAGCCGGTCGAACAGTTCACCGGCCGGCAGGTAGAGCACACTGCGGTACTGCTGGCAGGCCTTGTTGCCCAATGCGCAGGCCACATAGGTCTTCCCGGCGCCGGTCGGGCCTTGCAGGATGACGTCCTGGTGGGTTTGCAGGTAGTTGCCGACGGCGAGCCGGGTGATCAACTCGGTGTCCACGCTGCGGCCGGGCATGGCTTTGATGTCGGCGATGTCGGCGGCGGGCTGGGCCAGTGCCGCGTGTCGGCGCAGCCGGTGCAGCTTGCTGTTGCGGCGGCGTTCATATTCCCAGTCGACGGCCATCTTGACCATCTCCGGGCCGGTGGGCCGTTGCGCACCGGTGGTGGCGGCGAGGTTCTCGAAGTACTCGGCCATGCCGGACAGGCGCATCGCCTTGAGCCTGGCCAGGGTTTCGGTATCGATCATGCCGGGCCCCCGTCCTGGCCGTAGTAGTCGGCGCCGCGCACGAACCCGGCGTC
>NZ_JBYCLE010000645.1:0-1242 GCF_057473765.1 Mycobacterium sp. TH-M106
CCGGCATCCACTCCGGCGACTCGGCGTGCGCGCTGCCGCCGGTGACGCTGGGCCGCCAGAACATCGAGCAGGTGCGCCGCGCCACCGAGGCCATCGCACACGGTGTCGGGGTGGTGGGGCTGCTCAACGTGCAGTTCGCGCTGAAGGACGACGTGCTCTACGTGCTGGAGGCCAATCCGCGGGCGAGTCGCACCGTGCCGTTCGTGTCCAAGGCGACGGCGGTGCCGCTGGCCAAAGCCTGCGCCCGGATCATGCTGGGCGCCACCATCTCCGAACTGCGGGACGAAGGCCTACTCGCGCCCACCGGCGATGGCGCCGACGTCGGGCCGGATGCACCCATCGCGGTCAAGGAAGCCGTGCTTCCGTTCCATCGGTTCCGTCGCGAAGACGGCTCCGGAATCGACTCGCTGCTTGGCCCGGAGATGAAGTCCACCGGTGAGGTGATGGGCATCGACCGCGACTTCGGCAGCGCGTTCGCCAAGAGCCAGACCGCCGCCTACGGTTCGCTGCCGGTACACGGCACGGTCTTCGTGTCGGTGGCCAACCACGACAAGCGTTCCCTGGTCTTTCCGGTGAAGCGGCTGGCGGACTTGGGGTTTCGGATGCTGGCCACCGAGGGAACTGCGGAGATGCTGCACCGCAACGGTATTCCGTGCGACGTGGTGCGCAAGCTCTCCCAGGAGCCCAGGCCGGACCGGCCGCTGCCGTCGGCGGTCGATGCGATCCGGGCCGGCGAGGTCGACCTGGTGATCAACACCCCGTACGGCAACTCCGGTCCGCGGGTGGACGGCTATGAGATCCGCTCGGCGGCGGTGGCGATGAACATCCCGTGTGTGACCACCGTGCAGGGTGCGGCGGCCGCGGTGCAGGGCGTCGAGGCCGGGATCCGCGGCGACATCGGGGTGCGGTCGCTGCAGGAACTGCACAGCGCACTCGGCGGGCGCGGGCACTGACAGTGGCCGGAACAACGGCCGGGTTCGGCGCGCGGCTGGCGGCGGCGGTGACGACGCGCGGGCCGCTGTGTCTGGGCATCGACCCGCATCCCGAACTGCTGCGGGCCTGGGGTCTGCCGGTGACCCCGGACGGGCTGGCCGCGTTCTGTGACGCCTGTGTGGCGGCGTTCACCGAGTTCGCACTGGTCAAAACCCAGGTGGCGTTCTTCGAGGCGCACGGTGCGGCCGGCTACGCCGTGCTGGAGCACACCATCGCCGCGCTGCGCGCCGCCGGGGTGTTGGTGCTGGC
>NZ_JBYCLE010000646.1:0-4954 GCF_057473765.1 Mycobacterium sp. TH-M106
GGGTGTAGGTGGGGCCGCCGCGGTCGATGTCGACCCGGCTCACCGAGAAGCGCGGGTTGGACGCGGTGGCGATCACCGTCATCAGGTAGCGGTCCTCTGCCGCGGTGACCCGGCGGTCCTTCAGCCAGGGCTGGCCGGTCGGCACGAAGGTCACTTCGTCGAGGTCGAACCGGTCGGCTGCCTCACTGGCGGCGACCAGGTGGCCGTGATGGATGGGGTCGAACGTCCCACCCATCACGCCCAGGCGCCGCCGTTTTTGCACGATAGGCCAGCTTACTTGGCGTGCACCCCGCCGCGAGCGTGCGTTCACCCGGCCGCGAGCGTGCGTGTCCCCGCACGACACGCCGCGCGTCGAGCCGGTTTTCTGCACGCTCGCGGCCGTGGTGTCGAGCCAACGGTAGCTTCTAGGCATGCGAGCGACCATTGACAAGGCAGGGAGATTGGTTATTCCAAAGGCGCTGCGCGACCAGCTCGGGCTCCGCTCCGGCGAAGTCGAAGTAACGGCCGACGGCGCTGCGCTGCGCGTCGAGCCGCCTGCCGGCGACTCACTCGACGAGCGGGATGGACGCTGGTTCATACCTGCGGGGGGCGCAGAGATCAACGACGAGATCGTACGGACATTGCGCGATGCCGGCCAGCGGTAGAGCGGCCTCGGTGCTGGTCGACACCAGCGTTGCCGTCGCGTTGACGGTCGCCGATCACGACCATCATGAGCAGACCTTCCAGGCGTTGCGTGGCCGATCACTCGGTCTGGCTGGCCACGCCGCATTCGAGACCTTCTCCGTCTTGACGCGGCTACCACCGCTAGCCCGCAGGACCCCACCGACTGTCGCGCAATTGCTTGCCAACATGTTCCCCGAGACCAGATTTCTCGGCGCCGCTACGGCGGCATCGCTACTGGCCACACTCGGTTCGGCAGGGATCGCCGGTGGGTCGGTGTACGACTCGCTCGTCGGTGCCACCGCATACGAACATCGGCGCCCATTGGTTACCCGCAATCGACGCGCCCTGGAGGTTTATCGCACGCTCGACGTCGACGTGGAGTTGCTGGCCTAACCGCTGGGTGGTCGCTCACTGCGCCGAGCAATTCCATACTGACACCTGAGCAAGCGGTCCGGCAGCTCGCACGTCACCAACGTGCGCATGAAACCCGGGGTGATTCAATAGAGCCATCAGCCCGGCCACCTGGGTCAGATAAGGAGTTTGAATCGATGGTTGCATTGAATGTCAGCCCGCTGCACGCGGACCTTCCCTTCGGCGCGCGTATCTCCGGTGTGACACGGCAAGCCTTGGACGACGCGGGCGTGCGGCAGCGGATCCGCGGCGTCTTCGAGGACCGCGGTGTCATCGTCTTCGAGGGGGTTGAGCCGACTGCCGAAATGCAGGTGTTGATCAGCGAGGTCATCGGGCCGCTGAAGGACCATCCGGTGAAGACGGTACGCCGCTATGACCGTGAAAACATGCCCGGCGTGATCACCATCGCCACCGACCCGAACGCCACCATCGTCGAAATCGACGGCAATCCGTTGATGCTATGGCAGCCTTGGCATTTCGACCACACATATAACAATGAGCTGAACCGAGCAGGAGTGTTGCGGGCCGACGAGACCCCTCCCGAGGGCGGCGATACGGCCTTTGCCGATGGTATCGACATCTACAGGCGGATGGCGCCGGATATTCGGCAGAAGGCCGGACCCCTCAACATCATCTACACGCTCGATCTATATTACGAGCGACAAAAATGGGGGTTGCCGCAAAACTTTCGCATCATCCAAAGCAAAGGCGCTACGGTGTCAGAGACCGCGAAAACCTTCCCCCGCGCGATTCATCCGGCGGTCTGGACACGTGAGTCCGGCGAGAAGGTGCTGCACATGACGCCGTATGGCTGTCGTGGCATCGAGGGGATGGAAAACCCGGAAGGTGATGCACTGTTCAAGGAAATTTGGGATGAAGCGGAGAAATGTATTCGGCCTTATGTGCATCACTGGCAGCCGGGCGAAATGGTGCTGTGGGATAACTGGCGCGTGCTGCATGAAGCCCGTGGCTGCGACCCCAAGTATCGCCGGATCATGCACCGCACGACCATCGAGGGAGATTACGGGCTGGGGCGGTGGGAAACGCCGGCGAATGCCGCTCCGGCCGCGCGCCAGCTATAAACGCTTGGTGCCATTATTTCCAGAAAGCGTTCATCGGTTCGGCGTACTTGTCGTTGTCGGTGAGCGGGGGCAGAGTTCCCGGCGCAGGACGCAAGGCGTCTGCAATAGTGGACATCAGGTCGTACTGGTTGTAGTAGGTGTCGGTGGTGAAGGGGCCGGCTTGCATCCCCCCATCCGTCACGGCGGCCTGGTTCGGGATGACGATCATCGGAACATTGTTGCCTTCGTTAAAGTGGTCGACGCCCAGTGACGGTTCGTTGTTGTCCTCGTCAAACGTGATGATGATCGCGTCCTTCTCGTTCGGGTCAGTCCACGTCGGCGACTTCTCAATGGTGGATACCGTCTGCTGGAGGTACTGGTCCTCGCTCTTCAAGCCGGACGGGAAGTTCAGGAGGTCGCCTTTAATAAAGTTCCAAATTTTGTCAAGGATACTGGTAGGAGGGTCGGGTTTGACCCACGCGAAGTCCGGGAAGGTGCTCGGGTTCTGCAGAGCGCTCGACAAATCCGCCTGCGGGAAAATATGTTCCTGCAGGTAGGCGGGGGTGTTGTCGTAGACGTACTTGAAGAAGCCGAAGGGCGTCGCGGAGAGGGAGTCTTGCGGCGTTATGACGGTACCCGGGGCAATGCCCTGCTCGTAGCCGGCCCACGATACGCCCGCCTGATCCATTTCCTGCATGAGGCTGGGCGCATTGATGACGTCCGCGTCGACGTTGTAGTCGATGCCGAAGCTCGACCCACCCATGATCCGGATGTAGTTGCCGTTGCTGGGGTGGCTCAGCGCGTAGTAGTTGCTGGCGAAATCTTCTGTCTTGATCAGCTGGTTCAAGAACGGCGCGTAGGTGGGGAGGCTCTCGACCCGCTTGACGCCCTGGTTCTCCAAGTAGATCAAGAACACGTGATTCAGGTGGCCGACGTCCGACGTCGGCAGGGTGAGCGGCGCCGCGGTGAGGCTTGGATCGCCGACCGTGAACGACTCGTTGGCGGCGTAGGCGGAATTGTAGTTGCCGAGGAATTGGTTTTCGTCGTGGAAGACCGTGGTCACCTGCGCGGAAGTGGTGCCCTCCGGGACCGTCCCGGTGATCTCACGCTCCTGAAACCCGGTGATACCCAGGCGATCCCATACCGTGACCGGCTTGAGCGAGCCGGTGCCCAGCACGTGCCCGTCGGCGCCCAGGAAGCTGACCTGCACTGTGGTGTAGGAGGAGTTCAAGCCCTGGCCGCCGAGATCTGCGCTCAGCTCGTACGGCGTCCCGGCCGCACCGGTGAGGTCGACGGTTTGGCTGATGCTCGACGTGGCCACCGGTCCACCGCCGGCGAAATTGTCGTCACCAGCCGGGGTGCCCGGGGGCGCCTCCTGCGGAAAGCCCAGGTAACCCGTCAGCTTTGGGAACGGAAACGACAATACGTTCGGATAACCGCGCGGGGTGCCGTATTCGATCACGGTCGGGGTGCCGGTCTCCGTCCAGCCCGGAATGGTCACCCCGCTGAAGCCCGACCTGGACGGGTCGGCAATGTCGAAGTTGCCGTTGACCAGCAAGTTCTGGCTCATCGGCTGCGCGGCATTCCCGGCGTCGGCGGCAGGAGCAGCCTGGCTGAGCCAATCATTGAGCACGCTGTCAACGTGTTGACCAAAGCTGCTGTCAAGCCAGTCCTGCTCTAGCCCATGCAACCAGGCATCAAACGGACTGGCCGCCGCCACCGAGCCCACATCAGAAAGCGAACCCAGGCCCACCCCCGCCGTCGACTCGGTGGCATCCAAGCCCAGACTGCCCGGCTCGGGAACCGCCGCCGAACCGGCAGCCACCTCACCCAGCGAACCCGTGATGGAATTGATGATCGGCTCAACAATCGCGTCAAACTCATCGGCCTTGGCTTTCGGCGCATTGGCCAGCGGCCCCAACCCCAACGTCAAACACGCGCTGATCGCCCCGGCCAACCAGACTGCACGTCGACGGCGGTGGATCATGCCGCCACGTCGATCAACCGTCGCTGGCAGGTGTCCTCGCGGGGGTAGTTCACGGGGGCCCTGGGGTAGTTGTCGCATCGTTGTCAGGTCTCCCACTGGATAAGAAACGTTGCATGACCAGTATCCACACAAATCTACACATTTATACCTCAGCGTGCGGGCTCAGCATCACCGAACCCAGCCGACACACCTGGGGATGTGTGCGCTGCCTATGCGGTCAGCGCATCGCCCGTGAGACGGATTCCTTCACAGCTGCAGTCCTAGCGGCTTATAGAACCGCGTATCAAGATACGGAACTCAAGCTGCGGCGACACGCGGTCACTTGTTGGGCAACCCGGATCGTGGCGCGTATCGTCGGAGACCCGGAGTCGTCGTAGAAGATCCGGAATCGAAAGTCGATGGGAGAGTGCTCAAATGCCGCTCGTGGAACAGCCCAGTGGAGGAGCAGCGACCACCCGATTCGTCGACCGGGTGCATGCGATCAACTGGAATCGCCTGCTGGACCCGAAGGACGCGCAGGTATGGGACCGCTTGACCGGCAACTTCTGGCTGCCGGAGAAGGTGCCGCTCTCCAACGACCTGCCGTCGTGGCAGACGCTGGCCACCGACGAGCAGCAGGCGACGGTCCGGGTGTTCACCGGGCTGACTCTGCTCGACACCGCGCAGGCAACCATCGGCGCGGTGTCGATGATCGCCGACGCGATCACGCCGCACGAGGAGGCGGTGCTGACCAACATGGCGTTCATGGAGTCGGTGCACGCCAAGAGCTACAGCTCGATTTTTTCCACACTGTGCTCGAGTCGCCAGATCGACGACGCGTTCGAGTGGTCGG
>NZ_JBYCLE010000647.1:0-3156 GCF_057473765.1 Mycobacterium sp. TH-M106
ACCAGGAACAGATCATGCGCATCGCGCAGAAGGTGGCCGGCTACTCGCTGGCCCAAGCCGACATCCTGCGGAAAGCCATGGGCAAGAAGAAGCGTGAGGTTCTCGACAAGGAACACGAAGGATTCGCCGAGGGCATGAAAGCCAACGGGTTCTCGGCGGGAGCGATCAAGGTGCTGTGGGACACCATCCTGCCGTTCGCCGACTACGCCTTCAACAAGTCGCACGCCGCCGGGTACGGAATGGTGTCGTACTGGACGGCCTACCTGAAAGCCAACTACCCGGCCGAGTACATGGCCGGGCTGCTGACCTCGGTCGGCGACGACAAAGACAAGGCCGCGGTCTACCTCGCCGACTGCCGCCGGCTTGGCATCACCGTGCTGCCGCCCGACGTGAACGAGTCCGGCGTCAACTTCGCCTCGGTGGGCACCGACATCCGCTACGGACTAGCTGCGGTGCGCAACGTGGGTGCCAACGTGGTGGGGTCGCTGATCGACACCCGCACGGCCAAGGGCAAATTCACCGACTTCTCCGACTACCTCAACAAGGTCGACATCGGCGCCTGCAACAAGAAGGTCACCGAATCGCTGATCAAGGCGGGGGCGTTCGACTCACTGGGCCATCCGCGCAAGGGGCTGTTTCTGGTGCACGCCGACGCGGTCGACTCGGTGCTGGGCACCAAGAAAGCCGAGGCGATGGGACAGTTCGACCTGTTCGGCGGAGCAGACGGCGACGGCGGCGGCGCCGACGCGGTTTTCTCCATCAAGGTGCCCGACGAGGAGTGGGCCGACAAACACCGGCTCGCGCTGGAACGGGAGATGCTGGGCCTGTACGTGTCGGGGCACCCGCTCAACGGTGTCGCGCACCTGCTCACCACCCAGACCGACACCGCGATCCCGGCGATCCTCGACGGCGAGGTACCCAACGAAGCCCTGGTTCGGGTCGGTGGCATCCTGGCGTCGGTCAATCGCCGGGTCAATAAGAATGGAATGCCTTGGGCATCAGCGCAATTAGAGGATCTGACCGGCGGAATCGAGGTGATGTTCTTCCCGCACACCTACTCGGCTTACGGCGCCGAGGTCGTCGACGACGCCGTCGTGCTCGTCAGCGCCAAGGTGGCGATTCGCGACGACCGGATATCGCTGATCGCCAACGAGCTTTCGGTGCCGGACTTCTCGGACGCCCGGTCGGACCGTCCACTCGCGGTCAGCATGTCGACCCGGCACTGCACGCTGGACAAGGTCACCAGGCTCAAGCAGGTTCTGGCGCGCCATCCTGGCACGGCGCAGGTGCAGTTGCGGCTGGTCAGCGGCGAACGCATCACCGTCTTAGAGTTGGACCCCGCCCTGCGGGTGACACCGTCGTCGGCGCTGATGGGCGACCTCAAGGCGCTGCTGGGACCCGCCTGCCTGGGCGGTTAGTCGGTTCATACGCGGTGCTACCTCGGTGGGTCCCCGACGGACCGCAATCCGTCGGGGACCCACCATTTGGCTTCCCGACCCCCGGGGCTGGTGTGGCGTCCGACACGCTAGTGCGAAGCGCCGATCAAGATTACAACACATCGACCGGTTAGAAACAAGAGCTCCGGTTAAAATGTGTCGATTCGCGGCGGCTACGGCTAAAATCGAACGTCATGGCAGCGTTGCGCAAGCTCACACCACCCAGATCGCCCAGCCCCTCGCCGCCTGCACGCCGCCGCACCCGCAGGATCCGCGGTCTGGACGCCGAACAGCGGCGAGCCGAACGTCGCGAACACCTGCTGGCAGCGGCGTTGGAACTGTTCGCCCGCGATGGTTACGACAACACCTCCATCGAGCAGATCTGTCAGACGGCCTATGTCGGCAATAAAGCATTTTACGAACTGTTCGACAGCAAAGAGGACTGCTACGTGGGGCTGGTGCGTCAGATCACCGAACGGATCGAACAACGGCTGGCAGAGGCCCTGCAGCAGTCGATCGAACGACAAGACAAACACACCCTGCGCGAGGTGCTGTCCGTGTTCGCACATGCAGTGGTCGACGACCCCCGCATCGCGGTGGTGAGTTTCGGCGAGCGCGCGGGCATCTCGCCGCGAGTCGAGGCCCAGCGGCGGGAGAACCGCCGCTGGGCGGCGGCATTCATCGAGGCCTATTGGCGCCGAAACCGGGACGCCGCGGACAAGGCCCGCGCAACGGCGATGGATTATCACGCGTTGGCAGTGGCGACCGTCGGCGGGTTGTTCGATACCATCGCCGACTGGATCTACGACGCGGATCTGCCACAGCCACGCACGATCGACAAACTCATCTGCGACCTGACCACATTCGCATCGGCCGTGGAGGCCGGGATCGCTGCGCGCGGCGGTACCGGTTGAGGCAAGCGCCCCCGCAAAGTCAGTGCGCCCCGCCATCGATCACCCGCAAAGTCAGTGCGTCTGCGACTCCGTCTGGGATGGATGTTTGTAGATGACACCGTCTTTCATGACGAAGTCGACGCGGCCGGTCGCCTCGATGTCGGTGAACGGATCGCCGGGCATAGCAACCAGATCGGCGACCTTGCCCGCAGCGATCACGCCGAGGTCGTCGCGCCGCAGCAGTTCGGCGGCAACGCCGGTCGCGGCCTGCAGTGCGCGCAACGGGGTAATGCCGGTGGACACCATCATGGCGAACTCGCGCCAATTCTCCTGATGCGGGAACATGCCCGCGTCGGTGCCGAACGCGATCCGCACGCTGCTGGCGGACAGCCGTTCGGCGGCATCCAGCAGCGCCGCACGGTATTTGGCGAACTTGCGGCGCGCGTAGTCCGGAACCGCGGCCCAGAACGGGTCGTCGTCGGCACGTCGGGTGCCGGACAGGATTGCGTATTGGGTCGGCACCAGAAACACCCCGGCGTCCTCCATCATTCGCAGGGCTTCGGCCGAGGCGAGGTTTCCGTGTTCGATACTGCGCACGCCGGCCCGTACCGCGCGGCGGATGCCCTCGTCGCCGTAGCTGTGCGGGGTGGCCGGGATGTCCAGGTCGGCGGCGGTGGCAACCAGAGCGTCCATTTCTTGCTGACTGTAGGTGGCCTGGCCGGGATCGTCAGACGGTGAGGCGAAGCCGCCGGTCGCGGCGAACTTGACCCAGTCGGCGCCGGCCCGGATCTCCTGGCGGACCCGGGTACGGATCTCGTCGCAGCCGT
>NZ_JBYCLE010000648.1:0-2936 GCF_057473765.1 Mycobacterium sp. TH-M106
CCTCCAGCCGGCCCGGCTTGGCCAGTCCGTCCAGGACGACGAACCGCAGCACACCGGCTCGGGTCTTCTTGTCCCCGGCCATGTATGCCAGCAGTGCCGGCAACGCATTCTGGTGGTAGCTGACCGGCAGGCCCAGGGAAGCCAGGATGGAGCGGTGTCGGTCGGCGGTTTCGTCGTCGAGCCGCCCAGCGGCCCGTGCCAACTCGGCAGCGAAGACCAAACCCACCGACACGGCGTCGCCGTGTCGCCACGTGTACCGTTCCAGGGCCTCGATAGCGTGCGCCAGGGTGTGGCCGTAGTTGAGGATCTCCCGCAGCTGTGATTCCTTCTCGTCGGCGGCAACCACCTCGGCCTTGACGGTCACCGCCCGCTGAATCAGTTCTGCGAGCACATCACCGGCCGGGTCCACCGCGGCCTTGGGGTCGGATTCGATGAGTTCTAAGATCACCGGGTCGGCGATGAATCCAGCCTTGACCACTTCGGCCATCCCGGCCACAATCTCCCTGGGCGGCAACGTTTCCAGGGTGGCCAAGTCGATGACGACGGCCTCCGGCTGGTGGAACGCACCGACGAGATTCTTCCCCGCGTTGGTGTTGATGCCGGTCTTGCCGCCGATAGCGGCATCGACCATCGCCAGTAACGTGGTGGGCACGTGCACGATCGAGATGCCGCGCAGCCAGGTCGCCGCGGCGAAGCCGGCCACGTCGGTGGCGGCGCCGCCGCCCAGGCTGACCAACGCATCCTTGCGGCCGACTCCGATTCGGCCCAGCACGTCCCAAATGAATCCCAGAACGGGCAGCTCCTTCCCGCCCTCGGCGTCCGGGATTTCGATCCGATGAGCGTCAATACCCTTGTCTGACAAATAATTACGGATCGCCTCCGCTGTCTGCGTCAGTGTCGGCTGGTGCAGGATCGCGACCCGGTGCCGCTCGGCGAGCAGGTCGGCCAGTTCCCCGAGCAGACCGGTGCCGATCACCACCGGATACGGCGGGTCGGTGGCCACCGAAACGGTGATGGGCTCGGCGATATCGGTCATCTGCGTCCTCGGGTCCGGCGCGCCGCCAGCGCGGCGGCGGTGGCGGGTGTGGCTGGTGACGATTGCGGCGAGGGCAGTTCTCCGGCCAGCGGAGCCGACGAGGCACCCCTGATGGCAGCAGTTGCGATTTTCGGTGCGCCGGACTCCAGCCTGGACACGATGTAGCGCACCACCGCGCGGGGGTTGCGCCGGTTGGTGTTCACCCGGATGGTCGCAGCACGACGGTACAGGGGTACGCGATGGATCATCAGTTCGCGAAACTTCTCGGCACGGCTTGCTCCGTCCGCTGCGGTCAGCAGCGGCCGTACTGTGTTGCGGCCGGTGCGCCGAACCCCTTCGGCGGCGCTGATCTCCAGAAACACCACGGTGTGACCCGCCAGCGCATCGCGCACTCCCGCGCTGGTGATGGCACCGCCGCCTAGCGAAACCACTCCGTCGTGTTCGGCCAGCGCCGCGCGCACCACGTTCTCCTCGATACGGCGGAACTCCTGTTCGCCGTCGGTGGCGAAGATGTCGGCGATGGTGCGGCCGGTGACAGCCTCGATGGCGGTATCGGTGTCGAGCATGTCGACGCCGAGCGCTTGAGCCAGCCGCCGCCCGATCGTGGACTTGCCCGACCCCGGCAACCCCACCAATACCGCCTTGGGTGCCATCAGTCAGCTACCCGGATCTGCGGGCCTGCTCGCCCGCCGGTTCCCGGTCGGCGACGCAGCGCCGATATGCCTCGATGTTGCGCCGGGTTTCGGTCAGCGAGTCGCCGCCGAACTTCTCCAGCGCCGCGCGTGCCAGCACCAGCGCCACCATCGCCTCGACCACCACCCCCGCGGCCGGCACCGCGCACACATCGGATCGCTGGTGGATGGCGACCGCCTCATCGCCGGTGGCCATGTCCACTGTTGCCAGCGCACGCGGCACGGTGGAGATCGGCTTCATCGCCGCGCGCACCCGCAACGGCTGGCCGTTGGTCATCCCGCCCTCCAGGCCGCCCGCGCGGTTGGTGGAGCGGACCACGCCGTCCGGCCCGGGGTGCATCTCGTCGTGGGCGCGGCTGCCACGACGACGGGCGGTCGCGAACCCGTCGCCGATCTCTACCCCTTTGATCGCCTGGATGCCCATCACCGCGCCGGCCAATTGGCTGTCCAGCCGGTTATCGCCGCTGGTGAACGAGCCCAGCCCGACCGGCAGCCCGGGCACCACGACCTCCACCACCCCGCCCAGGGTATCGCCGTCGGACTTGGCCGCCTCGATCTCGGCGATCATGTGCTGCTCGGCGGTCTTGTCGAAGGCGCGTACCGGACTCGCGTCGACCGCGGCCAGGTCGCCGGGCTGCGGCGGGGGACCGTCGTATGCCGCCGACGCGCCGATGGAGATGACGTGCGAGAGCACCTGCACGTCCAGTGCCTGGTTGAGAAACTCCCGCGCGACGGCGCCCGCGGCGACCCGGGCGGCGGTCTCCCGCGCGCTGGCCCGCTCCAGCACCGGACGGGCGTCGTCGAAGTCGTATTTGAGCATTCCGGCGTAGTCGGCGTGGCCGGGCCGCGGGCGGGTGAGCGGCGCATTGCGGGCGCCGCCTTCGGTGGCCAGGATGTCCGGGTCGACGGGGTCGGCGGCCATCACGGTCTCCCATTTCGGCCACTCGGTGTTGCCGATTTCGATGGCGATCGGACCGCCCAGCGTGATGCCGTGCCGCAACCCGCCGAGCACAGTCACTGCGTCGGCCTCGAACTTCATCCGGGCGCCGCGGCCGTAGCCGAGACGGCGACGGGCAAGTTGAGCCGCGATGTCGGCGGAGGTGACGGCGACCCCAGCGACCATGCCCTCCACGACCGCAACCAGGGCACGGCCGTGGGATTCACCGGCGGTGGTCCAACGCAGCACGTGTCCCATCTTCCCATGCTGG
>NZ_JBYCLE010000649.1:0-13279 GCF_057473765.1 Mycobacterium sp. TH-M106
GCACCCGCAGCACCTCGTCGACGTTGCGGCCGACCGACCCGGCGGTCACCGACACGAACTGGATGTCGTTGTTGGGATCGACGATGAAGGTGGCCCGGTCGGCGACGCCGTCGGCATTGAGCACCCCGGTCGCTTCGACCAGCTCGCGTTTGATGTCGGAGAGCATCGGGAACGGCAGCGTCTTGAGATCCTCATGCTGGGCCCGCCACTGGAAGTGCACGAACTCGCTGTCGATCGAGGCGCCGAGGACCTGCGCATCGCGGTCAGCGAATTCGTCGTTGAGCTTGCCGAACGCCGCGATCTCGGTCGGACAGACGAAGGTGAAGTCCTTGGGCCAGAAGAACACCACCCGCCACTTACCCGGGTGGTCGTCGCTGGTGATCGTGGTGAAGTAGTCCTCCGGTTGTTGGGCGTCGACCTTGGACAGGTCACCGGGGATGAGTGCGGTGAGTCGGTAGTCCGGGAACTTGTCGCCGATGGTCAGCAGTGCCATGTCACTCCTTGTGATTGACGTCTGGGGCGCTGCGGACCCGCGCCCACCGTTGGCGACCCTACCACATACTATGAGCCAACGGCTATATCATCTTCTATACTCATAGCCATGACCGATAAAAGTTATCGACCCACGCTCGCGGGCCTGCGGGCGTTCGCGACGGTTGCCGAGAAACACCAGTTCAGCCTTGCCGCAGCCAGTCTCGGCGTCAGCCAGTCCACGCTGTCGCAGGCGCTCTCGTCGTTGGAGGCGGGCCTCGAGGTCCAGCTGATCGAGCGGTCCACTCGGCGGGTCTTCCTGACGGCCGAAGGCGAACTGCTGCTGCCGCATGCGCAAGCCGTCATCGAGGCGGCGACCCGCTTCTGCGCTGCGGCCGCTGGCGTCTCCGATCCCTTGCACGGCACGATGCGGCTGGGCCTGATACCGACGGTGGCGCCGTACGTGCTACCCACCGTGCTGGCCGGATTGGCGGACCGGCTGCCGGAGCTGACGCTTCGGGTGATCGAGGATCAGACCGCACGCCTGCTGACGGCGCTGCGCGAAGGTGCGTTGGACGCGGCGCTGATCGCATTGCCGGCGCAGGCCAACGGGGTCACCGAGATTGCGATCTACGACGAAGACTTCGTGCTTGCGCTGCCACCGGGCCACCCGTTGGCCGGCAAACGCCGGGTATCGCCGGCCGCGCTGGCAGAGCTGCCGCTGCTGCTGCTCGACGAGGGGCATTGCCTGCGCGACCAGGCTCTGGACATCTGCCACAAGGCAGGCGTGCGACCCGAGCTGACCAACACCCGGGCGGCGTCACTGTCGACTGCCGTGCAGTGCGTGACCGGCGGGCTGGGGGTGACGCTGATCCCGCAGACCGCGGTGCCGGTGGAAGCCGAACGCAGCAGGCTCGGGCTGGCCTACTTTGCCGCTCCGCGCCCGAGCCGGCGCATCGGGCTGGTGTTTCGCTCCACCAGCGGTCGCGATGGACCCTATCGACGGCTTGCCGGGATGGCCGGCGAGCTGATCAAAGCCGACCACGACGTCCGGCTGGTCATGGCGCCGCGAACGACCCGCAGTTGACGACGGCGGGTGCGACAGTTCCTACGGCTCGGCCGGGCCGTCCTGGTGCTGTTCGCCGGCCAAGCCCTCGAGGAGTGCAACGATGTGCTGTTGACCTGTCGCCGCGGCGTCGAGTTTGCCGCGCATCTCGATAAATCCGTTGTCTACGTGGGCGAAACGGTCGTTCATGTCCTCGCGCAGGTCGTTCATGTTCCCGCGTAGATCGTTCATGTCCTCGCGTAGGGCGTTAAGGCCGGCGACGGTGGCTTGGCGAAAGTCACGTAGCTCACTACCGAACTCGCTGACGTCACGATCAGCAGCGCCGGCGAGGACACGAGCAGCCGCGGCATCCTGCTCGCTGGCTCGCACCCGCGTGTCGAGCTGACGCACGTGAGTTTCCAGCGCGGCGACTCGCGCTTCCAGGTTCGACGGCTCCATGTGGGGAGCCTACCGCCGGCCGGTGACATCGCTTGGCCACCACCGGCCGTCCCAGCGACCACTGCGAGACGTATTACAATTCGTCGTATGGGAACGCTGACGATCCGCATTGACTCGGCGGTGGAGGAGGCCTTGACGTCGCTGACCAGCGAAGGGCAGTCGCGCTCTGAGGCAGCTCGCAAGGCCATCCTCGACGCCGAACACGCACGCCGCCGGGCGCGGCTACGGGCCGAGGCCGAGCAATTACGGGATGACCCCGAAGATGTCGCTGCCTCGCGCGAACTGGCGGCCGAGATGGATGCCATCCGTGCGTGGTGACCTCTATCGCCTGCGGGCACCCAAGGATGCCCGCGGTCACGAACAGGCGGGGACCCGCTACGCCGTCGTAGTTCAGTCCGACGATCTCCCCCTGTCCACGTGGATCATCGCGCCAACCTCGACCGGCCGGCGCCCAGCGTCGTTTCGACCGGAAATCACGATCGGCGACGTCAAAACCCGGGTAATCGTCGAGCAGCTCACCGTGATCGATCCGCAGCACCGACTCGGCGAGTTCGTCGGCCGACTCAAGGCCGTTGAGATGCAAGCCGTCGATGCCGCTCTTCGAGCCGTGCTTGCACTTGACTGATAGATGTGTCGGCGCTCCTGCGCGGGGGTTGAGTGATTCAGGCGTGGGAGGATGCCTGCCGCAACGCCGACGCTCTACGGCTCGGCCGGGCCGTCCTGGTGCTGGTCGCCGGCCAAGCCCTCGAGGAGTGCAACGATGTGCTGCTGACCTGTCGCCGCGGCGTCGAGTTTACCGCGCATCTCGATAAACCCGTTGTCTACTTGGATGAAACGGTCGTTCATGTTCCCGCGCAGGTCGTTCATGTCCTCGCGCAGGGCGTTAAGCCCGGCGACGGTGGCTTGGCGAAAGTCACGTAGCTCCCTACCGAACTCGCTGACGTCACGATCAGCAGCGCCGGCGAGGACACGAGCAGCTGCGGCATCCTGCTCGCTGGCTCGCACCCGCGTGTCGAGCTGACGCACGTGAGTTTCCAGCGCGGCGACTCGCGCTTCCAGGTTGTCCGGCTCCATGCGGGGAGCTTACCGCCGGCCAGTGACATCGCTCGTCGATGCCGCTCTTCGAGGGTGTGCTTGCACGTGCGGGCCCCCCGTTGGCGGCGTTGCTGGGATTCAGACCTGGGGGGATACCTGCCTCAACGCGGACGCTGCCTGCAGGATCGCGGCAAGTCGGGCCGCCGACTCCACGTCTTCCAGCGACGGGATGTCCTCGTCGGGCGACGACGGCGCGCTCCACTGCGCCACCGCCTTGAGGTCGCCGTCGAGGAACTGTTGCCGGCACTGGCCTCGCTGGATCTTGCCGCTGGTTGTGGTGGGCAGCGACACATGCTCCACCAGGACCACCGTGTGCGCCGCGATGCCATGCTGTTGGGCGACCACGGCCCGGATGGCGCCGACGACGGCGTCGAGGTCGACCTGGCCGACCCGAGCGCCGTCGACCTCCTGCACGACGACCAGGTGTTCGACGGCGCCCAGTCCAGCCGGAGTCACCACGAACACCGCACCGCGGCCCGCCACCAGCGCCGGATCGCAGCCCTGCACGGTGAACTCGATGTCGTTGGGGTAGTAGTTGTGCCCGTCGATGACGACCAGGTCCTTGACGCGACCGGTGACGAACAGCTCGCCCGCGCACAGGAATCCCAGATCTCCGGTGCGTACGAACGGCCCGCGAGCCGCGTGCGGATCGTCCGTCGCCAGGAAGGCCGAGAATGTCTGCTCGGTCTCCTCGGGCCTTCGCCAATACCCCTGGGCGACACTGGGTCCGGCGAGCCAGATCTCACCGACCTCGTCCGGTCCGCATGGCCTGCGGGTCACCGGGTCGACGATGAGCACCTGCTGGTCGCCTTGGGGCCGGCCGCAGGCCACGAACGGTGCGGCGTTGGGATCCTGCGGCGCCACGTCGACGATGCGGTCCTCGCCCAGGGCGTCACGATCGACGTATCGAACTCCCGGTATCGCGGAATCCGATCCGCCGGAGACCAGCAGGGTGGCCTCGGCCAGCCCGTACACCGGAGAAAATGACTCCAGCCGAAAACCCGCCGGGGCGAAGGCATCGGCGAAAGCCGCCAGCGTCGCGGCACGCACCGGTTCGGCGCCGTTCATGGCGGTGGTCAGGCTGGACAGATCCAGTGCCGCACGCTCCGCCGGGGTGCTGCGTTCAACGCACATGTCGTAGGCGAAGTTCGGTGCACAGGTGAAGGTGCCGCGATGCCGGGACATGGCTTCCAGCCACTGCATCGGGCGCTTGATGAACGCGGTCGGCGACATCAGGTAGGTCGTGGCCCCGACGTAGAGCATGTGCAGGATAGCGCCGATGAGACCCATGTCGTGATGTGGCGGCAGCCAGAACACCCCGACTGCGGTGTCATCACCGTTCCACGCCCGCCGGCTGGCCTCCACGTTGTGCAGCAGGTTGCGGTGGCTCAGCACGACACCCTTCGGTGAGCGAGTGGAGCCCGATGTGTACTGGATCACCGCGGCTGAGTCCGCGTCGACGTCCGGCGCCACCCACCTGCCGGCGTCTTCGGCCGCGTCGCCGATCACACACCACCGCAGGGCTTGCCCTTCGGCCAGATCGTCGACCGCGGCCTTGGTGTTGGCTCTGGTGTCGGCGGTGGCCAGAGCGAAGCCGGCTTGCGCGTCGGGGACCACAACCGCCAGGCGCGGAGCCAGCTTCTGGTGCACCGGCACGGCCACGGCGCCCGCGTAGAGACAGCCGAAGAAGCCGGCGATGAAGTCCAGACCTGGCCGGCACAACACCAGCACCCGCTGGCCCGCGGCGCCCTGTTGTTGCAGGTTGGACCCGATCGCACGGGCCCTGGTGTCCAGTTCCTGGTAGGTCAGCTGGCTGGTGTCTTCGTCGTCGCCGTGGTAGGAGAAGCTGAACGCCGCCTTGTCTCGATACTGTTCGGCTCGCCGCTGCAGCAGGTCGACCAGGGTGGTCTCGCCGGGCAGGTTGTAGTCCGCCATGTCGTCACCTCAACCATCGAGCGGATCATCCTGATTGCTGCAACCCTAGCGACATCCCCGCCGACCGGATAAGCCACAGTGCCTGCCCGACCCGCCGGGTGAAGTCACCTCCCCGTTAGCGGCTAGAAGATGTCGCTAAAGCCGGCGCCGCTGAGCAGCTGGGTGAGGCCGTCGCCCAGCTGGTTCATCAGGTCGGCGCCGGCGGCGCTTGCGCTCGAACTGTCGGTGCCGCCGAAGAAGGTGTCGGGGATGGTGGGGAAGTGGGTCAAGACCCCCGGCGGGGTGGCCGGCTTATTCTTGCCGTTCCAGTCTGTGCCGAGGAGCTGCCCGACGAGCTCTGACCAGCCGATCTCGGCGCCGATCGGGCCGAGCGGGTGGGCTGTGAGATCGAGAGTGTGGAGAAGGGGGACACCGACGAGGTCAGCGCCCAGGCTGTTGAGCATCGAGCCGCCGACCGCGGGGACCGTGGCAATGGGGGTTGTGGAGTCATATCCGTACAGGTGCCAGGGGCCGGCTGCTACTTCGCCGGTGCTGAACAGCCCGCCGAACGCGTAGCTCAGCGAGGTGATCTCCATCGGCGCGGGCAGGATATGCGCATCGTTGATCGTCGGCAGCAGGCTGTCGAGGTTGAGGGTGGCGCCGTTGAAGAAGGCGCCGAGGAAGTTGGCGAGCGTCGCGCTGAGACCGTCGTGGTCGCTGATGCTGTTCCCCAGCGAGATCCAGGGGCTGATCAGGGGGCCCAGCATGCCGATCATCATCCCGCTTGCCGGCGAGGACAAGAAGTTGACGATCGACGTCACCGCTTCGGCGTTGACACTCGACGGCAAGAAGCTGGGAAGCAGCTCCCCGATAAGACCATGGAAGTTGCCCAAGGTGAAGGTGTCCGTTGTACTCACCGTGGCGTCGTCGGCGTTGAGCAGGGTGAAGGCCGACATCACCGACTTCGCGTTCTCCTGCGCCGTCTCGACCAGGGTCGGCAGTTTCGACGGGTCGTCGAGGAAGCTCTGGACGAAGCCGTTGTGATTGAACAGGATCTGCTGCCATCCCACGTGCGGGGCCAACGCGTGGTTGTTGAGCAGCAGCGAGGCGTCCTCGGACGCGGTGTTGAACTGCTCGATGAACGGGTCGGTGGCACCGCCGGCGGTGAGTGCCACCTCGCGGAGCTCGTGAACGTCCGGCAACGGCGCGGCCACCGGCGTGACTGCGATGAGGCTGGCGCCCACGATCGCAACACCTGCGGTGGCGTAAGGCTGAAGGGCTGACTGCACGGCCGTCTCCTTTGTGTTGGTGGTCACCTTCGCGGATCGTCTTTAGTTAGCTTGAGGTGGCGCGTGGAGTACGGTACCTATGCAGCGCCTTAGACGCAAGTGTTCAACGATGTTTACCGCTGAGTTTTCGGTCTGCTGGCCCCAATCCGCGGTGCTGCCCTGGGTGCTAGACGCTGGACTTTTACCCTGAAAAGCCGAACGGCGTTGCCGATAGGGTTGTCCTGACGAGTGACAGCGGCTATATTAGCTTGCGCTGAAGAGTCCCAACGTTCAACCAATCCTGCCGATCGGAAAGGTGTTCGCACATGAGCCGTCGTCACACCAGCAGCCAGCGTGCCCCTCAGAGCAATCCTGGACTGCGCCGCCGTGACCGGATGATCGGTGCCAGCAGCGCCGCAGCCGCGTTCTTGGCGTTCGGGATGACCCCGCTGGCGACTGCGCCGCGGGCGCACGCCGACTTCTTGGACGACCTGTTCAACTTCGACTGGCTCTCCGGCATTATCCAGCCGGATGTCACGCCGCCCGATCTGACGGCGACGTTGGACACCTTCGACATGCTCCCAGGCGTCGCGGCGGGTCACGACCTCGGCCTGACGAAACTGGTCGACACCTTGATCTACACCCCGCTGCACACCCTTGGCGAGGCCTGGATCAACAACCCGCTCGGTGAAGCGGTCGACGGCGCCATCAACCACTTCGCCCCGGCCGGCTACATGTTCATCGGCAACGGTGTCGCCGGCACGCCGGATCATCCCGACGGTGGCGACGGCGGCCTGTGGTTCGGCGACGGCGGTGCCGGCTGGGACAGCAATCTGGCCGGCCACGACGGCGGTGCTGGCGGCAACGCGCTCGGTTTCGGCAACGGCGGCGCCGGCGGTAACGGTTTCGACGGCTCCGACGGTGGCGCCGGCGGAACCGGCGGCTCCTTCATGGGCAACGGCGGCGCTGGCGGTAACGGCGGTGCCGGTGTGGCCGGCGTCGACGACGGTGCCGGCGGCGATGGCGGGGCCGGCGGCGGAGCGGTGGGCTGGATGTTCGGCAACGGCGGCAGCGGCGGCCACGGCGGCGACGGCATCGCCGGCACCGCTGGCGTCAACCACGGCGACGGCGGCGACGGCGGCAACGGCGGCGCCGGCGGTCGGGGCGCGTTCCATCTCGGCGACGGCGGCGATGGCGGCCAGGCTGGCACCGGCGGCGCCGGTGCCGCCGGTACCGCCGCCGACCCGAACGGCGGCAACGGCGGCGATGGCGGCAACGGCGGCGCGGCCGGCGCCAACTTCTGGAAACACGGCCACGCCGGGATTGCCGCCAACGGCGGCGCCGCTGGCGCCGGCGGTGATGCAGCCAAAAACAGCAGCGGCGACTACATCGGCGACGGCGGCAACGGTGGCGACGGCGGCAACGGCGGCACCACCGGTAAGACCGGTGAAACCATTGTCGGCGGTGTCACCGGCAACGGCGCCAATGGTGGCGCCGGTGGTGAAGGTCTGACCGGCGGCGCCGGCGGTGACGGCGGCAACGGCGGCAACGCCGCCGACGGCGCCGGCGGCACCGCCGGCAACGGCGGCGCCGGCGGCACCGGCACCGACACCGGCGGCTACGGCGGAGGCGGCGGCAACGGTGGCAGCTCCACCGGGAAAATCGCCGGTGTCGACGGCGGCGACGGTGGCGCCGGCGGGGATGCCACCGGACTGGTCGCCGGTGCCACCGGCGGCCACGGCGGTTACGGCGGCAACGCAGGCGGAGTCGCGAGCGGGACCATTGGCACCGGCGGCGCCGGCGGCGCCGGCGGCAACGCGCCCACCAGCGACGACGCGGTGCAGACCTTCGGCGGTGACGGCGGCACCGGCGGCAGCGGCGGCATCGGCGGTGTCGGCGGCGACGGCGGCACCGGCACGTACGAAGGCGGTGACGGCGGTACCGGCGGCGCCGGTGCCAGCCTTCAGAACGGCGGGGCTGGCGGCAACGGCGGCGACGCGACCGGCTGGGTGGACGCCACCGGCAGCACCGGCGTCGCGGCGGGCACCGTCTACAGCGAGGGCGGCGCCGGCGGCGCCGGCGGCGCCGGCGCGAACGCCGGGCTTACCGGCGGGCACGGCGGCAATGGCGGCGCCGGCGGCAACGGCGGCAACGGCGCCGACACCGGAATCAGCCTGGGCGGTGCGGGTGGCACCGGCGGCGCCGGTGGAAACGCGGGCCCGCTTGACCTCGGGACCCCCGGCGCAGGCGGTCACGGCGGTGACGGCGGCAACGGCACCTACACCGGTGGCGACGGCGGGGACGGCGGCGCCGGCGGCGGTGCCGGCGGCAATGGCGGCAACAGCACCGGCGCCACGTCCGGCACCTTCACCGACCCGCACGCCGGCAACGGCGGGAACGGGACAACAGGCTCGGTGGGTCACGCCGGCGGCGACGGCGGCAACGGTGGCGACGGCACCAACGGCGCCGCCGGCGGCAACGGCGGCAACGGCGGTACCGGCGGCACCGGAAAGGCGGGCTACGACGGCGTCAGCCCGGCGCACGGGGTCGGCGGCAACGGCGGCAACGGCGACACCGGCGGCGCCGGCGGCACCGGCGGAAACGGCGGCACCTCCGACACCGGCACCGGCGGCAACGCCGGCGACGGCGGCAACGGCGGCACCGGCGGGGCCGGCGGCAACGGCGGCAAGGGCGGCGTCGACAGCACCGGCAACGGCCTGGCCGGCGGCAACGCCGGTAACGGCGGCACCGGCGGCGCCGGCGGCACGGCCGGCACGGCCGGCACCGGCGGGGCCGGTGACGGCGCAGCCGGCACCAACGGCGACGGCGGTGACGGCGGTGCCGGTGGCGTCGGCGGCGAAGGCGGCGCCGGTAACACCGGCACCAGCACCTCGACCGCAGCCGGCGGCAACGGTTACGCCGGCGGGGCTGGCGGTACCGGTGGTAACGGCGGAGCCGGTGGCGCGTCGGACGGCGAGACCGCCGGGAACGGCGGCGCCGGCGGTGACGGCGGCAAAGCCGGGGCCGGCGGGGCCGGCGGGGCCGGGGGCGTCAGCAGTACCGGCACCGGCCTCAATGGCGGCAACGGCGGCGCCGGTGGCGCCGGCGGACACAGCGGCACCGGCGGTGCCGGCGGCACAGCCACCGGCGGCGGCACCGACGGCACGGCCGGCAGCGACGGCAACGGCGGGGCCGGTGGAGCCGGGGGCGCCGGCGGCAAAGGCGGCGACGGAACGGCCGGAACCAGCCACCTGGAGGCGGCCGGCGGCAACGGCAGCAGCGGCGGTGACGGCGGCAACGGTGGCATCGGCGGCGCTGGCGGCGGCTCTGATGCCGGGACCGGTGGGGCCGGTGGTGTCGGTGGCGCCGGCGGCGAAGCCGGCGCCGGCGGCAACGGTGGCAGCGGCGGTGTCAACCCGCAAACCGGCAACGGCTACCTCGGCGGCAACGGCGGTGACAGCGGCACCGGCGGAAACGGCGGCGCCGGCGGCGCCGGCGGCACCAGCACCACCGGGACCGCCGGTGCGCAGGGCGACGGCGGCGCCGGCGGCAACGGCGCGGCCGGCGGCAACGGCGGCCACGGCGGCGACCCGACGGGCACCGGCACCGGCGGCAACGGCGGCAACGGCGGCCACGGCGGCGACGGCGGCAACGGCGGCACACCCGACGGCGCGGCCGGCAGCGGCGCGGCCGGCGGCAATGCCGGAGCCGGCGGCACCGGTCCCACCGGCACCACGCCCGGCACCGCCGGTACCGCCGGTACCGCCGGCACCGACGGCACCCCCGGCTGAGCTCACCGGCCAGACAGGCCAGGAGGGTAGGCCCAGCAGCCTCGTCGAGACCGAGGGTGCGTGGCCTATCCAAGGCCGGGTGGACACCGGCCTATCCTGGGCGTGATGCAGCAGCCCACGTCCAGTCCGCGACCTCGTCAGCAGTCGACATCGACGACGCCCGGCGAGGCCGACCGAGCGGACAAGCTGGATGCCCGGCTGCTGCGGATCGCCGGCGTCTGCGCCCTGGCGGCTTTGATGGCGATCCTGGACACCACGGTCGTCGGCGTTGCGCAGCGCACCTTCATTACCGAATTCGATTCGACCCAGGCCGTCGTCGCGTGGACCGTCACCGGCTACACCCTGGCGCTGGCCACCGTCGTGCCGCTGGCCGGCTGGGCCGCCGACCGGTTCGACACCAAGCGGCTGTTCATCACGTCGGTGCTGGCATTCACGGCGGGATCGATGCTGTGCGCGACGGCGCCGAACATCACCCTGCTCATCGCGTTTCGGGTGATCCAGGGCCTCGGCGGCGGCATGCTGGCGCCGCTGGCGAGCACCATACTGGCCCGCCACGCGGGTCCGCGACGCGTCGGGCGGCTGATGTCAATCCTGGGTGTCGCGATGCTGCTCGGCTCGCTGGCCGGGCCGGTGCTGGGTGGCTGGATGATCGACAGCTACAGCTGGCGGTGGGTCTTCGGCATCAACCTGCCGATCGGCGTGGCCGCGGCCGTCGCGGCGGCGATCGTCTTGCCGCGGGATCGCGCGACCTCATCCGAGCCGTTCGACATCGTCGGGATGCTGCTGTTGTCGCCCGGGCTGGCGGCGCTGTTGTACGGCGTGTCGTCCATCCCGGGCCGCGGCACGCTCGCCGACCACCACGTATGGCTACCAGCAGCCGTCGGGGTGGTGCTGATCGGCGGGTTCGTGGTGCATGCGCTCTACCGGACCCACCACCCGCTGATCGACCTGCGGCTCTTCCGGAACTGGGCGGTCAGCGCCGCCAATGGGGGGATGCTGCTCGCCGGGTCGGCGTTTGTCGGCGTCGTGGTGCTCATCCCCAGCTGCCTTCAGCAGCTGCTGCACCAGACACCGCTGCAATCCGGGGTGCACATGATGCCGGAGCGGTTGGGTGCGATCCTGACCCTGTCGCTGGCCGGGTGGTTGATGGACCGGCGCGGCCCCAGGGTGATCGTCGTCAGCGGCATCACCCTGATCGGCGCCGGCGTGGCCACCTTCGCCTACGGCATTTCGACGCACGCGGGCTACAGACCCGTCCTGCTGGTTGGGCTGACAATGATAGGCATGGGCGTGGGGTGCACCACCGTGCCGCTGATCGCAGCCGCGGTGCAGAGCCTCGCGCCGCATCAGATCGCCCGGGGCTCGGCGTTGATCCACGTCAACCACCACGTGGCGGGGTCGATCAGCATGGCGTTGATGTCGGTGATCTTAACCAGCCAGTTCAACCGCAGCAAAAACGTCACCGCCGCAGACAAACTCGCGATTATCCGCGAAGAGGCGGCGCGACGCGGTGTGTCGCCCGATCCGTCGGCGATACCGCGCCGGGCGTTGGCGCCCGACTTCATGACCAACGTGCTGCACGACTTGTCACACGCCTACACCGCGACGTTCGTGGTGGCCGTGTTCGTGGTGGCGTTGGCGTATGTTCCCGCGGTGTTTCTGCCGAGAAAGCCTGCCACCGCGGCGTCGGCCCGGGCGGTGCCCAGTGCGGCGCCCGACGGGTCGGCGCTGTCCAGCTCGAAAACCCAAGCCTGACAACCGTCGTCAGGCATGACGGCGTGCGGCCGGCGTTGAGTTCAGGTGGCGCTGCGTTCGTCGGCGCCGATGGCGTTCAACACCGCAACGCGGGTGTCCAGCGGGCCGGAGACCGTTCGCGCACCACCACCGGTGCGCAGCAGCTTACGACGCTGCTCGGAGTCGTGCTCGGCGGGCTTGGTGGTGTCGATGAACCGCTCGACGACGTCGACGAAGCGGTCGGGGTCGTCGTGGAACGGGAAGTGCCCGGCACCCTCGAAAATCTCCAACTGGGAACCGGGCATCGCCGCGTGCGCCATCTGCGCGTGACTGACCGGCACCACCACATCTTCTGTGCCCCAGATGATTTGCACCGGAACCGATTCCGTCAGGTAACAGCGGTCCAGCATGGTGATCAGCTGGCCACGCCAGTCCACCACCGCCCGCAGGGTGCGGGTGAACGCCGTGGAGGCCGTCGGCTCGGGCAGATCGGCCAGCACCCGCAGCACGTCGGGCAGGTCGCGGCCCAATCGGGTGGACCCGAGTACCCGGCCGACGGTGCGCCCGGCGACCTGCAGCGCGGGCAGCACCAACGGCAGCCGCAGCAACGCCAGCGCTTCGCCGCCCATCGGCAGTGAGGCGCAGCGCAGCACGATGTTGACGTCTTTGGTGACTCCTCCGCTAGCGACCAGGATCAGCCGGTGGACCAGTTGCGGGAACTGGTAGGCGAACTGCATCGCCACGCCGCCGCCCAGCGAATGGCCGAGAACCGTGACGCCGTCGATGTCGAGCACCGACAGCAGATCGCGTATTCCGTTGGCGTAGGCCGCCACCGAGTAGTCGGCGCGCGGCTTGTCCGACTGCCCGTGGCCCAACAGGTCGACGGCGATGACGGTGAACCGCTGGGCCAGCTTGGCCTGCACGGTTTCCCAGGTGGTGGAGTTGTCACCGATTCCGTGAATCAGCAGAATCACCGGGCCCGAGCCGGCGATCCGGTAAGCCCGTCGATAGCCGTGAATGGTGCGAAACCGCAGCGTCGGCGTCACCTCACGCACCGAGCGCACTGAGCGCACCGAGCGCACCGAGCGCACTGAGCGCACTGAGCGCACTGAGCGGAGATTGCGCGTGCGCTGTGTCATCTCGCCAACCTCGTCGTCGGGGCAGGGCTCGAGCCGGACCGTCGTCCGCCTGAGCGGCGACAGACGTATCGTAACGGGCGAGCTCGGCCACCGCATGAACCGCCTCCCCGGGGCGGGCCTACTTCAGCAGCGCGACGAACTTCTCCTGCGGGGTAGCGGGCTGCAGCGGGTGATCGAGCGGCTCGGTCGCGGGCAGCCGCAGCTGCGGGTCGGCGAACGCCCGGTAGGCTTTGTCGCCGGCCAGCTGCGCGAGCAGATACCCGGTCAGCAGCGCCCGCACCCGCCGCTGCGTGCGACGATCCGACGTCGGCAACCCGAAGAACCCCGCCAGCCTGCGGCCCTGCGGCAGGCCGGCGGGCGACG
>NZ_JBYCLE010000650.1:0-7177 GCF_057473765.1 Mycobacterium sp. TH-M106
CGGCGTACACCCAGACCAGCGCCCCGAAGCCGAAGGTGTAGCCGACCGTGAACAGCAGCACACCGCCGAACCTGAACAGCGCGAGCGCGTCGCCGAAAACGGGCCCGGCGATGAACACACCGACCAGGACCACGTCGGCGGCGACCATCGTAGCTATGCCGCACAACAAGATCGGGCGCCGGCCGACCCGGTCGATCAGCACCAGCGGCACGACCATCGCCGCCAGCGCCGCGAGCTGGACCAGCGCGGGCAGGATGAGCAGCGCGAAGTCACCGGAGAAGCCCATCGACTCGAACAGCCGGGGGCTGTAGTAGACGATCGCGTTGATGCCGGTGATCTGGATGAAGAAGCCGAGCGTGACGACGAACACCGTGGCCCGCAGGTACGGCGGCTGCAGCATCTCGCGCAGCACACCCTGCCCACCTGAGTTCGCTGCTTTCTCCTCTGCGAGCGTGCGGCTGATTTCGACCAGCTCGCGGTCGGCGTCGATCTTGGGCTCGACCCGCCGCAGCGTGCGGAGCGCCTCGTCGGCCCGGCCTTTGAGCAGATACCAGCGCGCGGTATCGGGTATCCGAAGCAGCAGCAGGGTCACCAGCACCGCGGGTACCGCCGCCAGGCCGAGCATCGCCCGCCAACTCTGCGTGTCGGCCAGCAAGTAGGCGCCCAGATACCCGGCGATGATCCCGATCACGGTCGCCAGCCCGTAGGCGACCAGCAGCGAGCCGCGCACCGCCGCCGGCGTGGACTCGGCGACGAACACCGGAACCACCACCACCGACACGCCGATGGTCACGCCCAGCAGCAGCCGTGCCACCACCAGCATCGTGAGCGACATCGACGCCGCGCCCAGCAGCGCGAACACGGCATAGGCGACAGCCACTGCCAGCATGGACTTCTTACGCCCGATGGCATTGGCCAGCCAACCGCCAGCGGCGGCCCCGGCGACCTCGCCGATCACCGTCGCCGTCGCCACCACCTCCTGTCCGATCGAGGAAAGCCCGAAATCGTCTTCGATGAACAGCAGCGCACCGGCGATGTTGGACAGGTCGTAGCCGTAGATCAGCCCGACGCTGGCCGCGGTGATCCCCACCGGAAACGCCAGTGGGAAGGAGCGTCGCAACTCACCCAGCCGACCCATCCTGCTCAGGGTAGGGGATAGCAGGGGATAGCAGGGGATAGCAGGGGATAGCAGGGGATAGCACAGTGCTAAAACTGCGGCCTGCGGTTCATCGCGCGCGCGGCCTTGATCAAGCCGAACACGATGAGGGTTCCGATGACGGCTACGCCGACCCGCACCGGCAGCGCGTCGGCGGTCGGCGTTACAGCTTCGGCTTGGGCGGTCTGCTCGACGCTGACCGGTGGCGTCACCAGCGCGGGGTCGGGTTCGATCAGGGTTCCGACCCGGGTGCCCGGGGCGGTGGCGAACCCGTAGTCCAGCAGGTGCGCCGCCTGCTGCCAGGGTGCGATCGGCACCCGGGTGCCGTGCAGCAGCACCGCCACCAGCCGGCGGCCGTCCCGCTCGGCCGCGCCGACGAAGGTCTGCCCGGCGTCATCGGTGTAACCGGTCTTGCCGCCGAGGGCGCCCGGATAGTTGTAGAGCAGCTGGTTGTCGTTCTCCAGCTGATAGCCGGGGCTGTCGCCGTGCCCCGGGAAGTCGAACGTCCGGGTCGCGACGATGTCGGCGAAGGTCGGATTCGCCCACGCGTAGCGGTAGAACAGGCCGATGTCGTAGGCCGACGTGCTCATGCCCGGGCCGTCCAGCCCGGAGGGTGTGGCGACCCGAGTGTCCCGGGCGCCGAGCCGGGCAGCCAGCGTGTTGACCTTGTCCAGTGTCGCCGGCACGCCGCCCAGTTGGGTGGCCAGCGCGTAGGCGGCGTCGTTGCCGGAGTCCATCAACAGCCCGTGCAGCAACTGGTTGACGGTGTAGGTGCCGCCGGGGGCGACGCCGACCTTGGTGCCCTCGACGGCCACGTCCTCGGGGGTACCGGCGACCGGCTGGTTCAGGTTGAGCTCGTTGATCGCCGCCATCGCGGTCAGCACCTTGATGACGCTGGCCGGGCGGTGCCGGCCGTGCGGGTCCTTTCCGGCGATCACCGCGCCGCTGTCGAGGTCGGCCACCAGCCACGCTTCGGCCGAGACGTCGTCGGGCACCGCCGGGGTGCCGGGCGCGACGACCACACCGCAGCCGGCCAGCGCCTTGCCGCCGACCGGGGTCGCGGGCACCGGCAGCGGTGCGGGCGGATCACCGGCCTCCGGTATCTCCGAGGTGTCGACCGCGGGCGGGGTGGATGCCTGGTACGGGCAGGTCTCGGCGGTGTCGACGGCGGGGGCCGGCTCGGCGGCTGCTGTGGGCACAGTAGGCACTGTGGGCACTGCGGGCAGGCCGGACCAGCCGGGCACTGTGGGTGCTGCGAGCAGGAAAACCCCAGCCGCCAGGCATGCCGCCGAACGTAACGAAGCCATCGGTTATGCAGGGTAGGTGATCGGCGGCACGATTCCGGGCAGCCGCGCTGTGACCCCCGGGTGCGAGCATGCGCAAAGTCGCATTCGCACGGCGGATTTTGTGCGACTTTGCGCATACTCGCGCCGGGGGAGCGGCGAGGTGAGCTGTGACGTGACCGCCGGGGATGGCTCGTAACCTGGCGCTATGACTTCCCGCGACGCTGTGGAGGACTTCGAGGCGTTGCGCTCGCACCTGCTGGCGGTCGCCTACCGGCTCACCGGCACGTTCGCCGACGCCGAGGACATCGTGCAGGACGCCTGGTTGCGGTGGGACGCCGCGGGGCGCTCCGCACCCGAAACAGAGATCGTAGACCTACGCGCATGGTTGACGACGGTGGTCAGCAGGCTCGGCCTGGACCGGCTGCGCTCGGCGGCACATCGTCGGGAAACCTATGTGGGTCAATGGCTGCCGGAGCCGGTCGTGACCCTCGACGCTTCTGACCCGCTGGCGGCGGTGGTGGCCGCCGAGGACGCCCGGTTCGCGGCGATGGTGGTGCTCGAGCGGCTCAGCCCGGATCAGCGGGTGGCGTTCGTGCTGCAAGACGGGTTCGCGGTGCCGTTCGCCGAGGTGGCCGAGGTACTTGGGACCAGCGAGGCCGCCGCCCGCCAGCTGGCATCGCGAGCGCGCAGGGCGGTGGCGGACGACCCACCGCCGGCGCCGGATCCGGCCCATGACGAGGTGGCCGGGCGGCTGATGGCCGCGATGGCCGCCGGTGAGCTGGATGCCGTGGTGGCGCTGCTGCATCCCGATGTGACGTTCACCGGGGACGCCAACGGCAAGGCGCCGACCGCGGTCCAGGTCATTCACGGCCCGGACAAGGTGGCCCGGTTCCTGTTCGGCCTGGCGAAACGCTATGGACCGGCGCTGGTCACGTCGAATCGACTTGCGCTGGTCAACGGCGAACTGGGTGCCTACACGGCGGGAACCCCGGGCGGCGACGGCTACCAGCCGATGCTGCCCCGCGTCACCGCGCTGACCGTGCGCGACGGAAAGGTTTGGGCGGTCTGGGATGTCGCCAACCCGGAGAAGTTCACCGGCTCGCCACTGCGTGAGGCGCGGTGAGCGGGATACCCCGTGCATACGTCGATGCGTTAGCATCCGATGCGTGCGCACCACACTTTCCATTGATGACGATGTCCTGCTCGCCGTCAAGGAGCGGGCCCACCGAGAGAAGCGGAGCGCGGGTGAGGTCCTGTCGGACCTGGCCCGCCAAGCGCTGACCAGTCAGACTCGCCGGCCGACGGGACCCTCCGACGATGTGTTTCATGGCTTCGAACCCCTTCCGCATCGTGGTGCAGCCGTGTCGAACGAACTGATCGATCGACTGCGCGACGAAGAGGCCGAGTAATAGATGCGCGCGCTGCTGGATGTGAATGTGCTACTGGCGCTGTTGGACCGCGATCACGTCGACCATGAGCGCGCCCGCGCCTGGATCACCCAACATATTGAGCAGGGTTGGGCGTCGTGTGCGATCACCCAAAACGGGTTTGTTCGGGTCGTCAGCCAACCGCGCTACCCCAGCCCGATCTCGGTCAGCCATGCGATCGACTTGCTGACTGGTGCGACGCACACGCGATACCACGAATTTTGGCCCTGCGCCGTGAGTATCCTCGATTCGGATGCCATCGAGCGTTCTCGACTGCATAGCCCGAAACAGGTCACCGACGCCTACCTACTTGCTCTCGCAGTTGCCCAGGCGGGCAGGTTTGTCACCTTCGATCAGTCGATCGCACTGACCGCGGTTCCCGGCGCAGGCGTACAGCACCTGACGATTCTGTAACGGCCGCGAACGTGCGATCGTGCGCATTGTCCGCCGAAGCCCGTCCGCGGGACGGCATTCTGCGCACGTCACCGCAACGGCGCCGTGCTCGAAGCCCCGAGCGATTTCATAGCGACACAATGACGAAAGCCAGTGCGGCAACGCACAACGCAAGCATGCCGCTCGCATTGACGAACAGATTTCGACCGAAATCTCGTGCGGTGACGTGCATCCCGATGGCGACGACGAAATAGCAGACCAGCGCCGCGCACGTTAACAAGGCAAGTGGCGGGATCCAGATTCCGATTATCAGGCCGGCTGCCGACGCAACTTTCAGTATCGGCAGCACGCGCCAAAAGCGCCGCGGAAACCGGACGTCGACCAGACAGTCACGGATGAATCCGACAGGTTTCCAGCAGAGAGCGGCATCGGCGATTTGGATTCCAGCCAGCAGGGCCAAGGGCCACCAGGTGATGATCATGGGTGTTCCTCGTGTCAGTTCGAATGGGATTACACCCGTTGAGACGACGCAGCCCGTCCGAGTGTGACAAGCCAGATCTAGCCAGAGTGTGCGCAAACCCGGGATCCAGGCCGGCCTGTCGCCCGGGGACACGCACGCTCGCCGCGAAAAGGGGGCTCAGCGGGCGAACATCAGCGCGCGCTTGACCTCCGAGATCGCCTTGGTGACCTCAATGCCGCGCGGGCAGGCCTCGGTGCAGTTGAACGTGGTGCGGCAGCGCCACACCCCGTCGGCTTCGTTGAGGATGTCCAGCCGCTCGGCGGCGCCCTCGTCGCGGCTGTCGAAGATGAACCGGTGGGCGTTGACGATCGCTGCGGGGCCGAAGTAGCTGCCCTCACTCCAATACACCGGGCAGCTGGTGGTGCAGATGCCGCACAGGATGCACTTGGTGGTGTCGTCGTAGCGCAGCCGGTCGGCCTGGCTCTGGATGCGCTCCCGGGTCGGCTCGTTGCCGCTGGTGATCAGGTACGGCTTGATTGCCTTATAGGCGTCGAAGAACGGTTCCATGTCGACCACCAGGTCTTTCTCCACCGTCAGCCCACGCATCGGTTCGATCGTGATGGTCACCTCTTTACCGGCTTGGCCCGGTTTCTTGGGCAGCAGATCGCGCATCAGCGTTGTGCAGGCCAGCTTGTTGTGCCCGTTGATCCGCACGCCGTCCGAGCCGCAGACGCCGTGCGCGCAGGACCGGCGGAAGGTCAATGTGCCGTCCAGGTAGCTCTTGACGTAGATCAGCAGGTTCAGCACTCGGTCGGTGGGCAGGCACGGCACCCGGAAGCTCTGCCAGCCGTCGGTGGCGTCGTACTGGTGCGGGTTCTCCGGGTTGTAGCGGGCGATCTTGAGGATGACCATTCGCGCGCCCTCGGGGATCGGGGGCAGCGGCGGGTCGCCGGCCTCTGGGGTGTAGACGATCGCTGAGCTCACTGTGGAGGAGGCCATCAGTATCTCCGTTCCTTGGGTTCGTAGCGGGTCCGCACCACCGGCTTGAAGTCCAGCCGGATGTCGCTGGCCAGGTCGGTGCCCTGCTTGTACGCCATGGTGTGGCGCAGGTAATTGGAGTCGTCGCGGTTCGGGTAATCCTCGCGGGCATGGCCGCCGCGGGTCTCCCTGCGGTTCAGCGCGCCCACCACGGTGACTTCGGCCAGCTCCAGCAGAAATCCCAGCTCGATCGCTTCCAGCAGATCGCTGTTGTAGCGCTTCCCCTTGTCGTGCACGGTGATTCGGGAATACCTCTCTTTGAGCGCATGGATGTCGGCGAGCGCCCGTTTCAGCGTCTCCTCGGTGCGGAACACCGCCGCGTTTTTGTCCATCGTCTGCTGCAGCCCGCCGCGGACATCGGCGACCCGCTGATCGCCGTGCTCGGAGACGATCGCGGCAACCCA
This sequence comes from Mycobacterium sp. TH-M106, assembly GCF_057473765.1. Classification (NCBI taxonomy): domain Bacteria; kingdom Bacillati; phylum Actinomycetota; class Actinomycetes; order Mycobacteriales; family Mycobacteriaceae; genus Mycobacterium; species Mycobacterium sp. TH-M106. The sequence goes on from NZ_JBYCLE010000650.1 coordinate 6,165, forward strand.
GTCGACCACCATCTTCTCCGGCTCGGGCGGCATGGCGACGAAGTCATGCCGCAAGGCGTAATCGGCCGCGGCGATGCCGGCGCGGCGGCCGAAGACGTTGATGTCCAGCAGCGAGTTAGTGCCCAGCCGGTTGGCGCCGTGCACCGACACGCAGGCGCACTCCCCGGCGGCGTACAGCCCGGGCACCGCGGCGGTGTTGTTGACCAGCACCTGCCCGGTGACCGTGGTCGGGATGCCGCCCATCACGTAGTGACAGGTCGGATACACCGGCACCAGTTCGGTGACCGGGTCGACACCCAGATAGGTGCGGGCGAACTCGGTGACGTCGGGCAGCTTGGCTTCCAGCACGTTGGCGCCGAGATGGCGCACGTCGAGGTAGACGTAGTCCTTGTGCGGCCCGGCGCCGCGGCCTTCGAGCACTTCGAGCACCATCGACCGGGCCACGATGTCGCGCGGGGCCAGGTCGACGATCGTCGGCGCGTAGCGCTCCATGAAACGCTCACCGTCGCCGTTGAGCAGCCGGCCGCCCTCACCGCGCACCGCCTCGGAGATCACGATGCCCAGGCCGGCCAGGCCGGTCGGGTGGAACTGGTGGAACTCCATGTCCTCCAACGGAAGTCCTTTGCGGAAGACCACAGCCATCCCGTCACCGGTCAGGGTGTGCGCGTTGGAGGTGGTCTGATACATCCGTCCGGAGCCCCCGGTGGCGATCACGACGGCCTTGGCGTGGAAGACGTGGATTCCTCCGGTGGCCAGTTCATAGGCGACCACCCCACTGGCCACTGAACCGGCGGGGGTATCGGTGAGCAGCAGGTCCAGGACGTAGAACTCGTTGAAGAACTCGACGTCGTGGCGGACGCAGTTCTGGTACAGCGTCTGCAGGATCATCTGGCCGGTGCGGTCGGCGGCGTAGCATGACCGGCGCACCGGGGCTTTCCCGTGCTCGCGGGTGTGCCCGCCGAACCGGCGCTGGTCGATGCGGCCTTCGGGGGTGCGAGAAAACGGCATCCCCA
>NZ_JBYCLE010000651.1:0-14468 GCF_057473765.1 Mycobacterium sp. TH-M106
TGCGCTGGTCCACCCGGCCGGAGTCGGTGATCACCACGAGCAGCAGCCGAGCCGGGGTCAGCGCGACCACTTCCAGGTGGCGCACCGTCGACGTGGACAGCGTCGGATACTGCACCACAGCGACCTGGCGAGTCAGCTGGGCCAGGGTGCGCACTGCGCGACGCAACACGTCGTCGAGGTCGACGCCGGACTCCAGGAACGACAAGATCGCCCGCCGCTCCGCCGACGACAGCGGTTTGACCTCTTCGATCCGGTCGACGAACTCGCGGTAGCCCTTCTCGGTGGGAACCCGCCCGGAGCTGGTGTGCGGCTGGGTGATGTAGCCTTCGGCCTCCAGCACCGCCATGTCATTGCGGACGGTGGCCGATGAGACGCCGAGGTTGTGCCGCTGCACCAACGTCTTCGAGCCGACCGGCTCCTTGCTGGCGACGAAGTCGGCGACGATGGCGCGCAGCACCTCGAAACGACGGTCGTCAGCCATTCCCACGCGGCCATTTTACGGCGGCTAATGTTGTCGACCGGGTTACATCAACGACACGCGCAACTTCGCCTGGAATATAGTGGGATAATGTCGTTATTCGGGGGGCCAGGGCTGGAGAACAGGAAGGCAACGCATGTCCGATTTCCCTTACACAGACCGCTTTACGGTCAACCGCGTGCTGCCCGAGAAGGGACGGTCACGTGACGACGTGCTCGCGGAACTGCGCACGATTGCCGCCGAGGAGGACCGCACCTGGGAGACCGGCCGGATCTCCGGCACAATGTACTGCGGCGACCACGAGCACTACCGTTTCCTCGACGAGGTCTTCGGTCTGTTCGCCCACGTGAATATTCTCCAGCGCGACATCTGCCCGTCGGCAACCAAATTCGAGGGCGAGGTGATCGCGATGGCGCTCGACCTGATGCACGCCGAGGCCGTCACCGGCTCCGAACCGGCCGGCATGATCACCACCGGCGGCACCGGCAGCATCATTCACGCGTTGCTGGCCTACCGCGACCACGCCGCCAAGCAGCCTCAAGGTAAAGGCACCACCAAGCCGAACTTCAAGCCGAACTTCATCAAACCCGAGACCGGCCATCCCGCCTTCGACAAGGGTTGTCACCTGTTCGGCATCGAGCTGCGCAAGGCGCCGATCGACCCGGAGAGCACCTTGGTGGACGTGGACTGGGTGGCCGATAACATCGACGAGAACACCATCGCCATCATGGGTTCGGCGCCTAACTACGGCTACGGCACCGTCGACCCCATCACCGAGCTGGGGCAGCTCGCCCTCGACCGCGGCGTGGGCCTGCACGTCGACGGTTGCCTCGGCGGGTTCGTGTTGCCGTTCGGCCAGGAACTCGGCTATGACATACCGGTTTTCGACTTCCGCGTCCCGGGCGTCACCAGCATCTCCGCCGACACCCACAAATACGGCTATGCGTTAAAAGGCTCCTCCACCTTGCTCTTCGCCGACAAGGCCTACCGCAACGCACAGTACTTCTACCTGCCGGACTGGACGGGCGGGAAGTACATGTCACCGGGGATCGAGGGATCCCGCTCGGGCGGCCTGGTCGCTTCCGCCTGGGCGTCGATGGTGCAGCTCGGCCGGGAGGGATACCGCACGTACGCCGAGGCGATCTTCGAAACCGCCTTCGCCATGCAGGATGTGGTGCGCTCGCATCCCGAGCTGAAGATCATCGGCAACCCGACGTTCTGCTTCAGCTTCCGCTCCGACGAATTCGACATCTACCACGTGGCCGACGCCATGAAGACCAAAGGCTGGCGGTTCAACGGCCAGCAGTACCCCAACGCGATCCACATGGCGGTCACCCGCCCGCAGACCCAGCCCGGTGTGGTGGCGGCCTTCGCGGCCGACCTCGACGACGCCGTCGAATACGCCCGCAAAAAAGACGCCGCCGGCGAGCCGACGGTCAGCGGCGCGGTGTACGGCGGCATTCCGGGCGGCCTGACCGCCGAAACGGCCCAGTTCATCGAGGGGTTCATGGAGCAGATGCTCGACACCCAGCAGTCGGTGCCGCCCATTTCATGAGCGGATCCCCTGCAGGGACTGCACCGACCGGCCGGGCAGAGCGGATTGTGCTCGCCGTCGACCAGGGCACCGGTGGCCCCAAGGTCGGATTCGTGTCGCTGGACGGGCAGGTGGTCTGGTCCGACCACATCGCCGTGGCAACCGATTACGGCGATGACGGTGCCGCCACGCAGGATGCCGAGCTGTGGTGGACGATCATCCGCGACGCCGTCCGACGGGGTCTTTCGGAGAGCGGCGTCACCGGCGCACAGGTGGTGGGCGTCTCCGTCACCGGGCAGTGGGCCAGCACGGTTCCGGTCGACGCCGACGGTGCGCCGGTGGGGCCGTGCCTGATGTGGATGGACAGCCGTGGTGGGCGGTACAGCCGCACGGCGTTCGCCGGACCCGTAGCAGGTTACCGGGCGCGGGTGGTGGCCACCTGGCTTCGCCGCAACGGCGGAGTGCCGTCGCGCAACGGTGACGACCCGGTCGGTCACCGACTGTATCTCCAGCACGGCGACCCTGCGGTCGCTGCGGCGGCAAACTGGTTTCTGGAGCCCGTCGACTACCTGACCATGCGCTTCACCGGCCGCGCTGCCGCGTCGCCCGCTTCGATGATGGGTTGCTGGCTGACCGACAATCGCAACCTGGCCGTGCTCGACTACGACGACACGCTGGTGCGGTTGTCCGGGGTCGACCGCGCGAAGCTGCCGCCGCTGGTGCCGACGGGGTCGATCATCGCCACGGTGATGCCCGCGGTGGCCGCCGAGCTTCACATCTCGCCGGACGCGCAGGTGGTCACCGGCACGCCCGACCTGCACAGCGCGACGGTGGGCTCCGGCGCGGTGCGCGAGCGTGAACTGCACATGCCGATCAGCACCACGTCATGGATCAGCTGCCCGCTTCCGATGAAGAAAACCGACGTGTTCCACCAGATGGCCACGATGCCGGGCCTGGACTCGTCGAGCTACCTACTGGTCAACAACCAGGACACGGCGGGCCGCAACCTGCAGTGGCTGCGCGACACCCTCTTCGCCGACCTCGACTACGACGAGCTCACTGCGCTGGCGGCCGCCGCGCCGGCGGGGTCGAACGGAGTGATTTTCACCCCGTGGCTCAAAGGAGAGCACTCCCCCGTCGACGACCGCAACGCCCGCGGCGGCTTCCACAACATATCGCTGGCCACCAGCAACGCCGACCTGGTGCGCGCGGTGCTGGAAGGGGTCGCCTACAACAGCCGCTGGCTGCTCGGCTACGTCGACCGGCTCGCGGAAAGCAGCAACCCGATCCGCATCGTCGGCGGAGGCGCGCGGTCGGATCTGTGGTGTCAGATCATCGCCGACGTGTGCGACCGCACCCTGGAGCGAGTGGCAGACCCGCTCAACGCGCAGCTGCGCGGCGCGGCGCTCTTCGCCGGCCTCGGTATGGGTGAAATCGACCGCCACGAGCTGCGCGACCTGATCCCCATTGACCGGGTCTTCGCACCGGCCGTCGCCCATCGGGGCGTCTACGACCGGCTTTTCGCAGAGTTCCCCAAGCTGTACAAGGCCCAGCAGGCGATCTTCGCCCGGCTGAACTCCCAGCGAAGCTAGCCTCTCCCAGTGCGAGCGTGCGTGTTCCCGGTCCGGACACGGAGTGTCGGACCGGGAACACGCACGCTCGCGCAGGAGCCGGGCTGCTCTGGCCTTTTCCATCTGCGCCGGCCCACCCGACCAGCGCCCAACGTGAAACTGTTGCGCTTTTTCGCCGGTTTTTTCGCAACCACTTCACGCTCGGCGCGGCTATCAGCTCCGGGGTACCAGGTACGGCGCCAGCGTGGCCAACTTCTCGCAGGTCTCCTCGAACTCGCGCTTTGGGCTGGATGCGTCGATGATGCCCGCCCCGGCCCGCAGCCAGGTAAACCCACCGCGTTCGTAGACCGCCCGCAGCGTCAGCGCGGCATCTAACCCGCCGTCGGGAGACAGCATCACCACCGCACCCGAATACAGCCCACGCGGGCACTCGTCGAGGCGCAGGATGGCATCGAAGGCCGCTGGCTTGGGAATCCCCGAGGCGGTCACCGCCGGGAACAGCGCCTCTAACGCGTCCATCCGGTTGCGCGACCGGTCCAGGCGTCCGCACACGGTCGAGCCCAAGTGCTGCACACTGCCCCGTTCACGCACCGTCATGAAATCGGTGACGGCTGCACTGCCCGGTTCGGCGACCGCGGCCACCTCGGCCATCGCGGCGCGCACGGAGATGGCATGCTCGACGATCTCCTTGGTGTCCGATTCCAGGTGCTCCCGGGCCCGCCGGTCGGTTGCCGGGTCGCGGACCAGTGCCCGGGTGCCGGCCAGCGGCTCGGTGAACACCACACCGTCGGGGGTCACCGCGACCACCAGCTCAGGGCTGTAACCCAGTGCCCGGATTTCACCGAGCCGCAACAGAAATGAGCGTGCCGGTGTATTGTTGCTCCGGCCCAGCCGATAGGTCGAGGGGAAGTCCAGGGCGAACGGCACGTCGACGCAGCGCGACAGAATCACCTTGCGGTAACGGCCGGCGGTGATCTCTTCCACCGCGGCCGACACCCGGCGCCGATAGTCGGCCCCGAAGCCCACGTCGACCGCACGCGGTGCGGGAAGGGTCGGCACGCCGTCGGCGAGCAACCGGTCCACCGCGGCGCGGTGGGAAGCTGCGGCGTCGAACAACCGGACCTCCTCCGCGGTGACCACGATGCGTGTGCGTGGCCAAAACAGCCGGGCGAGGGTGGTTCCCGGTGTCAGCCGGTGCTGCAGACCCAGGCGATACGCACCGAATTCGAAGGCGATCCAGCCGAAAACCTGGTCGGTCCCGCGCAGCAGCCGGTCCACCTCCTCCACCTCCTCACCCAGAACCAGCGCGGGCCGTCCCTGCCAGGGCCGGCACCGGGTCACGCCGTCGTAGCCGATGCGCAGTACGTCGCTGTCCAACGCGACCGCGGCGCGCTCACCGATCGCCAGGGTCCACGTCCCGGAACGCTCGTAGAGCAGGTACTCGTCGCCGTCGCGTTCCGGCAGTGCCGCAGCCAGCGCGGCCGCGAGGTCAGCGGGCTCCACACCGGCGGGCAACGGAATCGACACCGCGTTCTCGGAAACTGCTTCGCCGACCACAGGCACGGTTAGCAAGCCTAGCCTAACCTATCAATAAAGGAACACCGCCTCGTTCGCTCGGGCGCTGATGGGCAGGCTAGAGGGCGGGTGGTGGCCGTTCGTTCGGGTAGAAGGAGTACACGTTGGCAGTGCCCGCAGTCGGCTACCCAGATCAGACCCGGTACGCGTTCGCGTCCGGTGTCACCTGCGTGGCGACACCCGCCGGGGCGTTGCTGCTGAAACCACCCCGCAGTGAGAAGCTGGCCCGGCTGACCCAAGGTCAACGTCAGGCGTGCACAACCTTGAACCTGGGCCCGGCAACCGTTTCGGCGCTGTCGGCGCCCGCCGAGAGCGCCGAAACCCGTACGCTGCTCGATCAGCTGGCCGCGGGCGGCTGGCTGGCGATCACGGTCTGCGACAGCGGCACGCGATGGTATTCCATCCAGCCGTTCGGCGAACCCACACCAAAGCCACCGGCCACCACAACCACAGTGCTGTCGAAATTCGCTGTGCTGCATCGTGATGCAGCTGGGCTGGTGCTCGAACATCCGATGGCGTGGTGCGATCTGCGGATCCACGACCGGCGCCTGCTGCCGCTGCTCGATCAGCCGGGCGCAACCGACTCCGGTGTCCCGACCGCCGTCGCCGCCCGGTTCGTCGCGGACCTGTACCGGTGCGGCTTTGCGACCTGCGCCGGGAGCGAAGACCGCGAATTCGATTCGCTGAGCTGGAGCGCCCCGGAGCTGTGGTTCCACCGCCGCAGCACGCTCGGCGAACGCACCGTCACGTGGGAGCATTTCGGCCCGACTAAATGGGCCAGGGGCCGCTTCGCGCAGCCCCCCGCGCGCCGGCCGGACTATCCGGGTGAACCGGTCGCGCTGTCGGTTCCCGACCTGGCGGCCAGACGAACCGCGGACCCGACACTGACGGCCGTGTTGGAAGACCGGGTCTCGACGAGAACATTCAATGACGCTCACCCGCTCACCGTCGACCAGCTGGCCGAGTTGCTGTACCGCAGCGCGCGGACGCGGCAGACGCACTCCGTCTTCCCCGGCGAGGAATTGCTGTCGCGCCCCTACCCTTCCGGCGGCGGCATCTATGAACTCGAGCTGTACCCGGTGGTGCGCAACGTCGCGGGCCTTAAGCCGGGCATGTATCACTACGACTCTTTCGACCACGTGCTGCGCCCGGTGGCGAACGCGGATTCAGCGGCGGTTGGGCAGCTGGTGGCGCCGGCGTCGGCGACGCTGGCCGGGGGGGTCGAGCCTCAGTTGCTCATCGTCATGGCGGCGCGATGCCCCCGGATGATGTGGACCTACGAGCAGATCGGTTACGCGACCGTCCTCAAGGATGTCGGCGCCCTGATGCAGACGGTCTACCTGGCCGGTACCGCGATGGGCCTCGGCGTGTGCGCCCTAGGATTCGGCGACACCGCCGCGTTCGTCGCGGCCACCGGAGTCGACGAGCGGCAGGAGTGCAGCGTCGGCGCCATCATTGTCGGATCCGCGTCGGCTCCGCGGTCCCAGCCTGATCAGCCCTGCGCGAGCACCTCTTCGTCGGTCATCGCCGCAACCTCGAGGTAGATACGCGCGACCGCGGCCAGCCGCTCCGGTGTGCCATGCTGCGCCTCGCGCTGCTGCAACCGCTCGGCGAGGCTGGCCACGGTCCGGGTGGCGAACACATCATCGACCACAGCATCGTCGATCGCTAGCCAGTCGCGCACCAGCGCGATCACCTTGGTCGCGAGCACCGAATCACCGCCCATTGCGAAGAAGTCACGATGCGCACCGACCGAATCCGGGCCGGACAAGCCCAGCACCTCGGCGACGATCGCGGCCAGCGCAGCCTCCACCTCGTTGCGCGGGGCGCTGCGTTCGGTGTCTGCGGTGTGTCGGGTCTGCGCCTCCAACAGGGTGGCGACGGCGCGCCGGTCCAGCTTTGCGTTCGGGGTCAACGGGATCCGATCCCAAAACACGATCCGAGTGGGAAGCATGTAGCCCGGTAACCGATCCGCGACCGTAGCGATGACGGCGTCGCTGCTGGCGACCTCGTCTGGATTGCCGCTGATAGCGGCCACCAGCGTGGGCGCACCGGCGCCCGTCACAGCAGCGACCGCCTGACGCACCCCGGGTAGTGCACGCAGCGCGTTCTCGACCTCGCCCAGTTCGACCCGGTACCCGCGGATCTGCACCTGGTCGTCGGCCCGGCCCAGGAACTCGATGCTGCCGTCCGGGACGTAGCGGGCCATGTCGCCGGTGATGTACCAGCGCATCCCGTCATGCTCGACGAACCGCTGCGCTGTGAGCACCGGGTCGTTGCGATAACCCGCCGCGACACCGGGGCCGCCGACCCACAGCTCCCCGGGAACCCAGTCTGGGCAGTCGCGGCCGGACGGTGCGACGATCCGGCACCGCATGTTGCGCAACGGCACGCCGAACGGCACCGTCGCCCAGTGCGCCGGCGGCTCGCCGTCCACCTCGCAGATGGTGGCGTGAATCGCCGTCTCGGTAGCACCGCCCAGTCCGGCGAACCGGCAGCCGGGGGCCTGCTCGGCAAGCCTGCGGGCCAGGTCCGCGCCGACCCAGTCCCCGCCCAGCATGACGGTCCGCAGCGCGGGGCCGAGCTGGCCGGCGCCGGCGTCGAGGATCATCTCGAGAATGCTGGGCACGCAGTTGAGGATCGATACCCGGTGCCGGCGGAGCAGCTGCACCCAGGTGCCGGGCGCGGCTCGCTGTTGCGGCTCGACCGTAACCACCGATCCGCCGGCGGACAGCATGCCGAAGATGTCGTAGACCGACAGGTCGAATTCGAGCGCCGACAACCCAAGCGTTCGATCCGAGCTGCCGATGCCGAACCACTCGTTGACGGCGTCGATGGTGTTCATCGCCGCCCGGTGCGAGACCTCCACCCCCTTCGGCAGCCCGGTCGAGCCGGACGTGAAGATCAGGTAGGCGATGTCGTCGGTGTCGCCGAGCACCGGCGCCCGCAGCGGCGCACGATGCTGGCGCGCCGCATCGATGGACAGGCGCGGGATCTGCCCGCTGGCGCTCGGATCCTCCAGCGCGATCACCGCAGCGACGTCGGCGGTCCGCAGGATCTCGGCGCGTCGCGTATCCGGTTCGCCGACTCCGATCGGCACATAAGCGGCACCGGCCGCCAGCACCCCGAGCACGGCCAGCACCTGGTCGGCTCCGCTGGGTAATTGGACCGCGACCGCGTCGCCGCGGCCCACGCCGTGGTCGCGCAGCGCCCCGGCCACCGCCAGCGAGCCCGCGGCAAGCTCTCCGTAGCTGCACACCCCGGCCCGCTCACCCACCCCCCACACCACGGCCGGGGCATCCGGGTTGGCTGCGGCGTTGTCGAAGAAACCCTGATGCAGGCAACGCCCGCTGACCAGGCCCTCGGTGGCGTTGACCGCGGCACGTGTCAGCGCCTGGCCGACCGGCAGCTGCACCAGCGCCTGTGCCTCCCAGCCGGAATCGCATTCTGCCAGCCGGTCGACCGCGCTGGTGAACCTGGCGAACATCGCGTCGATCAGCCCAGGGGGGAACGCCGATTCGCGGACATCCCAGTTCACCAGCAGCCCGCCGCGAAATTCGGTGACCTGAGCGTCGAGCAACACCTGCGGGGCCTGCGAGACGATCCATACCGGCTCACCGAACGCGCCGATGACGTTGTCGGCGAACAGTTCACCGAGATCGAGGGCACTGGTGAACACCACTGGCGCCAGCACCGGTTCACCGCGGTACCTGCCCAGGTCGCGCAGCACGTCGAGGCCGGAGTAGGCGGCGTGTGCCGCACTGTCGTACATCCGTCGCTGGATCTCGCGGGCCCGGTCGGCCACCGACGCGTTCTCGGTGACGTCCACCTCCACCATGACAGACGACGTGAAGTCCCCGACCACCCGGTCGATGTCCGGGTGCACCGGTTCACGTTGGAACAGCGGGACATTGAGCAAGAACCTGCTCTGCGCCGACCAGCCGCCGACGGTGTCGGCGAAGATCGCCGCGACGGCCATCGCCGGTGTGACCGCGTGCGAGTGGGCGCTGGTGATCAGCCGCTGCCTGGCCCGCGGTCCCAGCCGGTGCTGATAACGCACGGTGCGTTGCGCGACACGGTCGCGGGCGGCCACCACCGGAAGTTGTGGTCCGCCGGGCAGCTCCGGCAGCCGCCGCTGCCACCAGCGGCGGCTTCGCTGGCGCGCGGCATCGTCGTCGCGGCGCTCGGTTCGGTATCGCCGGTAGCTGTAGCTTGACTGCGGCAACGTCGCTCCCCGGTACAGGTCGGCCAGATCGGCGACGAGCACCCGGTAGCTCATCGCGTCGGCGGCCAGCATGTCGACGTCGAGATGCAGCCGGCTTCTCTCCTGGGAGTTCTCCTGGTAGCAGGTCAGCGTGACGTCGATGACCTGTCCGTCTTCGACTCGCAGGCGCTGATGGGTTTTGGTGTCGCGAATGCGCGCCAGAGTTGACTCGACCGCCTTCTTCGGCTGCCCACGCAGGTCGACCACGGCGAACACCGGACGCTGTGGTGCGGACAGCCGTTGTTGGGTGCCATCGGGCAGGAACCGGGTCCGCAGCATCGCATGGGCGGCGACGAGGTCACCCACCGCTTGCTCGAGTCGGTCCGGATCGACTGGGCCGCTGTCGAATTCGACGTAGAGATGTGCTGCCACGCCGCCGAGTTCTTGTTCATCGGATCGGCCGATCCAGTAGGCGTGCTGCATGGGAGCCAGCGGGAACGGCGCATCCTCGCTGGCCGCGCCGGGAGGGTCCGTCTGGCTGGCCTGTGCCGCCGCGCCGGCCGGCTCCGCCGCGCTGAGTAGGCCGTGCCAGGCGCCGATGGTGGGCTCGGCAGCCAGTTGAGCGAAGGTGATGTCGGCGCCCTGTTTTCGCCAGCCGCCGGCCAGCGCGATGATGCGGATCGAGTTGAGGCCCAGCTGGATCAGATCGTCGTCGTCGGCGATGTCACCGGCGGCACAACCGAGCTGAGCCGCCACCGCCTGCCGGAGTTCGCCCGTGCCGATCCACTCACCCACGGCGCGACCGATCTGCTGCGTCCAGGCACGCCGCCAGCGCCGCGACCCCGCGCTCCCAGAGGTCAATCAAGGCAGCGATGTCGGCCGCGGTGAACAGCGCGTCGCTCCAGCGCACGTTGGTGACCAGTTGGGTGCCGTGCTCGGTACTGCCCACCAGCGCACCGATATGCAGGGCGAACCGCAGCGGCAGATCCGGCTCGGGGTCGTGCGGCAGCGCATCCAGGTAGCCGCCGGTGACCAGCGACCACGGTTGCCCGGTGAGACCACCCAGATCCAGCCGACCCAGGTAGCTGAACATGATCTGCGGGTCGGCCCGCAGCCCCGGGTCGCCCCTGACGTAGCGCAGCAGGCCGTAATCCAAGCCCCCGCACGGAATCGCGTTCAGCTCAGCCGTCACGCAGTCCAGCAGCCGCCGCGCGGCCGCCGGGTCGTTCTCCGCCTGGTCGACGTCGATCGCGGCACCTGCCGCGAGGCGCACCGGGAACACGGTGTTGAACCAGCCCACGGTGTTGGTGGTGTCGGTGTCCAGGACGTCGTCGGCGCGGCCGTGGCCTTCCAAGGCGACCAGGGTTCCCGTGGTCGAGTCCTGTGCTCGGGCCCGCCGCCAGCCGGCAATCGTCATCGCGGTCACCGTCAGCAGGAATTCGCGCACGCCGGTGCCCTCGTCGAGGCGGGCCAGCAGGCGCTCGGTCACCTCGACCGGGGTGGTCGCCGCGGTGACGCGCAGGCTCGACCAGGTGTCGGTCGCCGGGTCGGGGTGCCGAATGCCCAGCGGCGGGTCGGGGCCGCGTAGCTGGGCCGCCCAGTAGTCGCGCTGCGTCGCCACCTGCGCTGTCGCGGCCCGCTGCCACAACAGTTCCGACCACCGCCGGTACCCGGTGAACTCGGGCAGCAGTCGCGGTAGAGCACCCGATGTCACCGCACGCCACGCCTCGGCGACCTCGCCGAGCATGATGTGCCAGGAAACCACGTCGACCACCAGGTGGTGCGCGGCGATCAGCAGCACGTGGCCGCGTTCGCCCCCGGCCAGCCAGATCGCCCGCAGCATCGCGCCCCGGTGCGGGTCGATCGCGTCATTGGCGGTGCGTGCGCACCGCGTGATGGCCGAGGCGAATTCCGGGTCAGCCGGTGCCGGTGTCGACACCAGGGTCAACACGTCGGCGGCACGGACGACACCAGGTTGCCGCGTCACCATGCGCGGCCCTTGGGGCGTGTCGACCAGGATGGAACGCAAAGTGTCGTGTCCGTCGATCAGCAGCTGCAGCACCGACTCGACCGACGATGGGTCGGCGTCGTCGGGCAACCGGAGCAGAACCGTATGGGTGAACCGGCGATAGCTGCCGTACTCGAACAGCCAGGACGCCACCGGAAGTGGCGGCACTGCGCCGTAATCCGCGCAGACCTCGGTGTCCTCCGAGCCGGCGGCGCACTCGACGGCGTCGGCGCACTCGACGGCGGCGGCGAGTCTGCGGATGGTCGGCGAGGTCACCACCATCCGCGGGCTGACGGCCAGGCCCCGGCGACGCGCCCGGTGCGCCACCGAGATGGCGACGATGCTGTCCACGCCGAGTGAGAAGAAGTCGGCGTCGATCTGCGGCGTCACGCCGTTGAACTGCTCGGCGAACACTTCGCTGAGTACCCGTTCGGTGTCCGTGCCGGCAGTGCCGGCAGTGCCGGCACCGGACCCCGTGGCCGGCCTGAGTGCTTCTTCGGCCAGCTTGCCCAGCACCTCGGCGTCCAGTTTTCCGTTGGCGTTCACCGGCAGACGGGCCAGCGCGACGATCCGGGCGGGAACCAGGTACGGGGGCAGCACTTCGGTCAGCGCGGCGCGCAACGCCACCGGGTCGCCGTCGGTATGCCAGACCACGAACCCCACCAGGGCCGCTCCCCCCGCGCGGCGCAGCACCGACACCGCCGCGTCGGCCACCGCCGGGTGTTCGCGCAGTGCGGCCTCGATCTCGGTGATCTCGACGCGATAACCGCGCAGTTTGACCTGGCTGTCGACGCGGCCCAGGTAACCGAACCCGCCGTGCGGCAACCTGCGGACCAGATCCCCGGTGCGGTACATGCGCTGGCCGGGGCGCAGCGGGTCGGCGACGTAGCGGGTAGCGGTCAGGGCGGGTTTGTCGACGTAGCCGCGGGTGAGCTGCACCCCGAACAGGTACAGCTCGCCCACCACGCCGGTGGGCACCATCCGCAACGCTGAATCAAGCACGTAGCCAACGGTTCCGGCATTGGCGGTACCGATCGTCGGCGTCGAGTACTGGTCGACCTGGGCCACCACCGCCTCGACCGTCGTTTCGGTGGGCCCGTAGCAGTTGTAGACGGCGATTCGCGAGGTCGTCCAGAGCGCACCCAGCTGCTCCCACAGCGCGGCGTCGATCGCCTCCCCGCCCAGCGCCAGCACCGACAGCGGCTGCCTCAGCAGACCGGCGGTGCGCAGTTGCCCGAACATCGACGGGGTGGTGTCGAGCATGTCGATGCGTTCCGCGGCGATCCCGGCCACCAACAGGTCGGCGTCGCGCATCTCCTCCGCGTCGAACACGTGCAGCGCGTGGCCGTCGAGCAGGCCGATCATCGGCTGCCATGACGCGTCGAAACTCAACACCCAGGCGTGCGCGATGCGCAGCGGCCGGCCCAGCCGCGCCGACACCGGTCGGTACACCCGCTCACGATGGTCGGCGAAGTAGCCGAGCAGCGCGGCGTTGGTGCCAACCACCCCTTTGGGCTCACCCGTCGAGCCGGACGTGAAGACGACGTAGGCGGCCTGCTGCCGATGGCGCAGCACCGCGGGTGCGACGGCCGGGCGGCGTGCGATGCGCTCGGCTACCGCCGCGTCGTCGATGACCAGCGCGGGCACACCGAGCCCGGTCATACCGGGGCAGCCGGTCTCGGTCATGACCAACGCCGGATCGGCTTGGCGCAGCATCGATGCGATGCGTGCCGCGGGCAGACTCGCATCGACGGGCAGGTAGGCGCCACCGGCGGCGAAGACGGCCAGGATCGCGACGATAGCTCGCGGGGATCTCGGCAATGCCAGTGCCACAACGGTTTCCGACCCCACGGCGTGTGCGGCAAGCTCACCGGCCAGTCGGCACGCCTGGGCGTGCAGTTCGGCGTAGGTGTAGCGCTCGCCGGCGCGGGCGCTGAGCGCATCGGCATCCGGGGTGGCATGAGCCTGCCGCTCGAAGACCTCCCACACCGTGGCATCCGGGCCCGGTGTCAACGGCGTGGCCAGACCGGCGAGCTCGGTGCGTTCGGATGCGGTGAGGATGTCCAGCGCGTCGGGTGATCGCCCGGCGATGTCGGGCAGTTGGCGCAGCACACCGAGCACCCGCTCCCCGATCTGCTCGGCCGGCAGGTGCGGCAGCATCGCCGCAACGGCCTCGACGACCACCAGCAGCGCGTCACCGTGCAGGTGGGAGACCACGGTCAGCGGGTAGTGCGTCAGGCTTTCCATCCCCACCGGGGTGAAACGGGTTCCGTCGGGTTCGCTGACCGGGTGGATCGCGTCCTCGATGGGTGCGTTCTCGAACACGAACAGGGTGTCGAACAGCGGCCCGCGGCCGTGTTCGCGCTGCAGTTCCGCCAGGCTGAGATATCCGATGCCGCGCATCTCCGACAGCTCACGCTGCAGTTGCCGGCACTGCTCGACCACCGGCGAGGTGGTCAGCCGGTGCACGACCGGCACCGCGTTGATGAACAGGCCGACCATGCGCGCCGCGCCGGCCAGGCCCTCCGGTCGGCCGGACACGATGGTGCCGAACACGACGTCGCGGCGGTCGGCGATGGCACCGAGGACGACGGCCCAGGCGAACAGCGCCACGGTGCTCAGCGTCAGGCCGCTGCCGGCCGCCCAGGTCCGCAGCCGCGCCGTCTCGGCGGCCGACAGCAGCAGTTGCGCCTTCACCGGAACGCCGTCCCCGGCGACGGCGGCGCTGCTGCTGCTGTCGGCCACCATCAGCGGCTCGGACACCGCTTGCAGATACTCCCGCCACCTGGCGACCGCGGCCGCTGTGTCCTGCTCGGCCAGCCAGCCGATGTAGTCGCGGTAGGGACGCGCCGGAGGCAGGCCAGCCGATGACCCGCCCGCCCGGTACACCGCGAGCATTTCGGTGAAGAACACCGCTAACGCCCAGCCGTCCACCAGGATGTGGTGGGCGGTGACGATCATCCGTCGCCTAGTCTCCCCCGGCACGGTGAGCAGCACGACCCGCAGCGCCGGGCCGCGGCTCAGGTCGAACGGCCGGCGCCGCTCCGATCGGCAGATAGCGTCGAATTCGGTGGGCGCCGCGATCCGTTCCGACCACG
>NZ_JBYCLE010000652.1:0-2286 GCF_057473765.1 Mycobacterium sp. TH-M106
CCACATCCTCGAGGGCGCCCGCGACGGCCGCACGGTCGCCCAGCTGATGGCCAGCGGCGGCGATGTGCTGACCCGCGACGACGTGATGGAGGGAGTACCCGAGATGCTCGACGACGTGCAGGTGGAAGCGACGTTCCCGGACGGCACCAAGCTGGTCACCGTTCACCACCCGATCGCATGATTCCCGGCGAAATCCTCTACGGCAACGGCGATATCGAGATCAATGCGGGCGCAAAGCGCCTCGAGATGGAGATCGTCAACACCGGGGACCGCCCGATCCAGGTCGGCAGTCACGTCCATCTTCCGCAGGCGAACAAGGCGTTGTCGTTCGACCGCGCGGCCGCACACGGCCACCGGCTGGACGTCCCCGCCGCGACTGCCGTGCGTTTCGAACCCGGTGTGCCCCAGCGGGTGCGACTGGTTCCGCTGCGCGGACGGCGTGAGGTGCACGGACTGACACTGGATCCCCCCGGAAGGCTGGACGACTGATGGCGCCACTGTCCCGTGACCGCTACGCCCTGGTGTACGGGCCCACCACCGGCGACCGGGTCCGGCTGGCCGACACCGACCTGCTGGTGGAGATCACCGAGGACCGCAGCGGCGGGCCGGGTCTGGCCGGCGACGAGGCGGTGTTCGGCGGCGGCAAGGTGCTGCGCGAGTCGATGGGCCAGGGGCGCGCCACCCGGGCCGAGGGTGCGCCCGACACCGTGATTACCGGCGCGATCGTCCTCGACTACTGGGGAATCATCAAGGCCGACATCGGGATTCGCGATGGCCGCATCACCGCGCTGGGCAAGGCCGGCAACCCCGACATCATGTCGGGGGTGCACCCGGACCTGGTGGTCGGGCCGTCCACCGAGGTCATCGGGGGCAACGGCCTGATCGTGACCGCGGGGGCGATCGACAGCCACGTGCATCTGATCTGCCCGCAGCTCATTCCCGAGGCGATCGGCTCCGGCGTCACCACCATCGTCGGGGGTGGCACCGGGCCCGCCGAGGGCAGCAAGGCCACGACCGTCACCCCGGGCGCCTGGCACCTGGGCCGCATGCTGGAAGCCCTGGACGGCTGGCCGGTGAACTTCGCGCTGCTGGGCAAGGGGAACACCGTCAGCGCCGAGGGGCTGTGGGAGCAATTGCGCGGTGGCGCATCGGGTTTCAAACTGCACGAGGACTGGGGATCGACGCCGGCGGTGATCGATGCGTGCCTGAGGGTGGCCGACGCGGCGGGCGTGCAGGTGGCGCTGCACACCGACACACTCAACGAGATGGGATTTGTCGAGGACACACTGGCCGCGATCGCCGGCCGCTCGATCCATACCTACCACACCGAGGGCGCCGGCGGTGGCCATGCGCCGGACATCATCAGGGTCGCCGGCCAACCCAATGTGCTGCCCAGCTCCACCAACCCGACCCGCCCGCACACGCGCAACACCCTCGACGAGCATCTGGACATGCTGATGGTCTGCCATCATCTGAACCCCGCGGTGCCCGGAGATCTGGCGTTCGCCGAGAGCCGGATCCGGGGATCGACGATGACCGCCGAGGACGTGCTGCACGACATGGGCGCGATCTCGATCGTGGGCAGCGACTCGCAGGCCATGGGCCGCATCGGCGAGACGGTGATACGCACCTGGCAGAGCGCCCACGTGATGAAACGCCGTCGCGGCGCACTGCCCGGTGACGGTGCCGCGGACAACAACCGGGTGCAGCGCTACGTCGCCAAATACACCATCTGCCCGGCGATCGCCCACGGCATGGATCGTGAGATCGGTTCTGTGGAGGTGGGCAAGCTCGCGGACCTGGTGTTGTGGGAGCCGGCGTTCTTCGGGGTACGCCCGCACCTGGTCATCAAGGGCGGCATGATCTCGTGGGCGGCGATGGGTGACGCGAATGCGTCCATCCCTACCCCGCAGCCGGTGTTGCCGCGGCCGATGTTCGGGGCCGCTCCAGCCACCGCGGCGGCGACCTCCGTGCATTTCGTCTCGCCGCAGGCCATCGAGGCCGGTGTGGCCGACAGGCTCGCGGTCCGCAGGCCGCTGGTGCCGGTCGCCGATGTTCGCGCCGTGGGCAAGGCGCAGCTGCCGCTCAACGACGCCTTGCCCGACATCAGGGTCGACCCGGACACCTTCACCGTCCGCATCGACGGCGAGGTCTGGCCGGAACAACCGCCGACCGAATTGCCGATGGCGCAGCGCTATTTTCTGTTCTGATCGCTCGCGCGACACGTTCCCGGCGGGCGCAGTGGACGGGCTTCGGCAGCGCCGATACCGGGGCGTGGAAGGATCG
>NZ_JBYCLE010000653.1:0-4014 GCF_057473765.1 Mycobacterium sp. TH-M106
CCGTCGCGGCGACGGTCGCTCTCGGCGGCACCCGTAAGCTCGACAACCTGCGTGCCGACCCGCGCGCCACCGTCGTCGTGCGGGCCGGCTGGCAGTGGGCCACCGTCGAGGGGACCGCCGAGCTGGCCGGCCCTGACGATCCGCAGCCCGGCGTCGACGACGAGGCGCTGCGGTTGTTGTTGCGCAGCATCTTCCGGGCGGCCGGCGGCACCCACGACGACTGGGAAACCTACGACCGCGTCATGCGCGAAGAGCGCCGGACGGCGGTGCTGATCACCCCGGCCCGGGTCTACACCAATCCCGGATTGGCGTGATTTTGGGCCTCAGGCGACCTAAGCCTGTCCGAAGCCGGCCTAAGCCTGTCCGAAGCCGACCTCAGCCCGCAGCGCGTCTCGCCGTTGGCCGCATCGTCGCAGTGATTGCAAGCACTCCCCCGGTCGTGCAGGTCCAGGCATCCGAGCGCACCCGCGATAGCGGGGCCAGCACGCACCAGGTCGGTTTGTCGGTGCCTCCGGTTAACCTCACGACCAATGACGACGCGGAGGTGCGCTACCGATGGCTGATCAACTCGTTGAGCTGACGACGAAACAGCGGGACCGGTTGGCGGCCTTCGCCGAAGATTGGATTGCCAAGGCTCGAAGCACCACGCCACTCACGGAGGCGGAATGGCGATCCTGGGAGACCGGGATACGCAGCTACTACGCGGACGCCGGGCGCACCTGGCCGGGTGTGGTGGTCCGGGTCGGCTCGCCAATGGTCGGGGCGCTGGCTGCACCGGTTGCGCTGAGCGTGCTGCGGGGGCGTCGGCGTCGGCCGCAGCGCCGCCGTGCGGTGAACCCAGCGGAAGTCGAGTCCGCGGTCGAGAAGACCATCACGGCGACGGTCGACCCGTGGCTTCGTTCACCGTTCCGCATAGGAATCGAGACAGCAAGCGATCCGGCGCTGCGTTCGGCGGTCGCCGCGGCAGCATCGTCAGCGGTGTGCGCTGCACTGTGCGCCGACCCGACCGGCGCTAACGATCAGCAGACAAGCGGGCGCAGGTCCGTCTGGGTGAAGCCGGCGAAGTTGAGGCCGCCGGAGCCGAGGGCGCTCAGCGAGACGGTCCACCGACGGATCTACCTGGAGGTGTTCAGCCGGACCTGCTGGCGGATCTTCCGTGCGACCGACCTGGCAATCGACCTTGCAGTCGAATCTGCCGTCAGCGCGTCGATCCCGTCGAGGTGGCACCGCCGCGGCCCGTTAGAACATTCCTACAGCTGGCCGATCGTCTCCGCTTTCTTCCGTGACGAGGTGAAACTGCCACTGGCCGATGAGCTTTGGCAACGCAGCCGGGCGTATCAGGACGCGCTCCTTACTCGATGGTGGTGGTCTACTCGAGATTTCGTGATGGTCTGCGATCGGCCCGTCGAGCTGCATGTCGAAGCCACGCCGGATTCGCATCGGCTGCACAATGACTCCGGCCCGGCGATCCGGTGGGCCGACGGCTGGGCGCTGTACTTCTGGCACGGCACCCAGGTGCCCGCCGATATGATCGAAACCGATTGGCGGCCTGAACAAATCCTGGCCGAGCCGAATGTTGAGGTCCGACGCTGCGCCATCGAACGCATCGGCTGGGATCGCTTCGCCACCACCGCCGAACTCGCCGAGGTCGACCAGTCTCCAGACCCGGGCAATCCTGGCCAACTGCTGCGTCTCTACGACGTGCCACGCGGACTGCTCGGCAACCCGACGCGGGTCCTGGTGTGCACCAACGCCACCCGTGAGCGCGACGGGACGCGTCACAATTTCGGCCTGACCGTTCCCAGCGACTGCTTCACCGCGCTGGCCGCCGCGGCATGGACCTTCGACATCTCCGAGACCGAGTACGTCAACCTGGCACGGGCCACCTGACTCGCGCTTCGATCCGAAAGGAAACACCACCATGACAACAGTCAACGACCTGATGCAGACCGCCGGGATCGCCATCGTCGCCGAACACGACACCGGCCTCGAGATCCCGGTTTTGCCCGGCATGCAGCGCCAAGGCGACGTCCTGGTGCGGCCGGCGCACGTCAGTGCCACCGCCGCGGTGCCGGCATCGGGGACACCGGTAGTGCGCGCCGAAAACGGCGGCAACACCCACGCCGTCTACGCCGCCGACGGACCCGTCTACTGCGATACCTTCGCACCCGACGGCCTTCGGGTCGCCACCCTGGCCGTGCCCGACGGCTCCACCGCTTACCTGGGACATCCCGAGCACGGCTACCTGGGAATCGCGCCGGGCACCTATGAGATTCGCCGGCAACGCGAAATGGGCCGAGCGGCGCGGATGGTTGCCGACTGACAGGTTGACGTAGTTGTCTTGGTATCAATAATGGTCAGCTGATAGTTTGGCCGGTCTGCGGCCATATATCCAGTGTTTGACTTGACGATGTTGACAGTGGATGATGATGGCTATGACGGGACTAGGAAAGGCGCTTGACGACGAGCTCGCCGCGCAGGGCATCGACACGGCCGCCCTGGACGCCGGGGACTACGAGTATGCGGCTTCGGCGATCCGTAGTTTCGTCTGCCGACTCAAGGCCCGCCACGCCTGGGAGCACCACGTCGGCGCGCTGCTCAGCCACGGCCAGGTCTTGGACTTGACCGGCTGGAGCAGGCAGGCGCTCAGCCAGGCCGTACACGGTCATCGGGTGTTGCGCCTACACGGCGACAGCGGCCACGCCTATCTGCTGGCCGGGTTCGACGAGCAAGTACCCGCCCGCCCGCTGCCAGGACTCAAGGAGGTGCTCACCGCATGGGCCGGTGTAGACCCGCGCGGCTGGGCGGCCGCGTCGTGGCTGTGCTCGCCGCAACCCGAACTCGGCGGTGAAACACCGCGGGCTGCGCTCGCCGCCGGCGACGGCGAGCAGGTCGCCGTCCTGGCGCGACAGGCCGCTGCCCGACTCGCCGCGTGAGCCCGGCGCGCACCGGTCTGCATCTCGCCTCTCCGCCGCCCCCGGATCGGCTGGCCGCGTTCCCGCATTACAGCTACCCGGCTGACGTCGAGGTCTTTCGCTGCCATGCACACGGTAGGAGGGCGCGTTGGTTTTCCAGCTCCGGGGAGGGACGCTTCGATCTGGCGGCGCCCGACGGCACCTGCTACGCCGCCGAATCAGCCGTCGTGGCTCTGCTGGAAGCGTGGGGCGGTATGCACATTGTTCCCGATTACCTTGCCGCCCAGCGTGACATGTCGCAGTTGCGGATCGACGATCCGGTACCGGTGGCCGACATGACGTCCAATGCTGCCATCCGGTTCGGTGTCACCGCCGAGGTCTTCACCACCGGCAACTACCCGATGACCCAACTGTGGGCGGCAGCACTGCATCGGGCGGGCTTTGCCGGCATCCGCTACTGGGCACGCCACGACCTCGCACACACCGCAGCCTGCCTGGCGCTGTTCGGCCCGGCGGGCGACGTCTGCGACACCGCCTTGAGCGTTGTCGGCACCGAGCATCTGCCCGACCGCCGCGACCTGCTGTTCGATTTGGAAACCGAGACGGGCAGCACTGTTTCGCCGGTGCCTCCGATCTGACGCGGTGAGCGTCCGCTTTCCGGAAGCGACCGCCAGCAGGCCGTTGTGAGGGTTGGCGCCGACCCGCGCCGATCGACGCCGCGCCGACCGCCTCTGGCAAGCTGGACCCGGCACAACGGATGAGGAGTCCTACGTCGTGGGTGAACGTGAACGTCGCGAGACCCGCACACCTCACCCCTTCGACCGCGCCCTACACCTCGACTCCCTCGGCGCCGGCACCCTGCGCGGCCGCACCCAGCCGGAGTGGGCCAACATGGTCGGCCCGTTCGGCGGCATCACCGCGGCGATCATGCTGCACGCCGCACAATCCCATCCCGACCGCATCGGCGACCCGCTCGCGCTGACCGTCAACTACGCCGGACCGATCGCCGACGGCGAGTTCGACATCGCCGCGCGCGCCGCCCGCACCAACCGCAGCAGCCAACACTGGATCGTCGAACTTCGCCAGGGCGGCGAGGTCA
>NZ_JBYCLE010000654.1:0-2070 GCF_057473765.1 Mycobacterium sp. TH-M106
GTGTTGCGGCGCAAGCATTCTGAGATCAAACGTCAGCTGCTGGACCAAACTGTGGTGTCGGGCATCGGCAACATCTACGCCGACGAGGCGCTGTGGCGGGCGGGGGTGCACAGCGCGCGGGTGGCCGCCACGCTGCCCCGGCGGCAGTTGCGGGCGGTGCTGGATGCGACCGCTGACGTGATGCGCGACGCGTTGGCCGCCGGCGGCACCTCGTTCGACGCGCTGTACGTCAACGTCAACGGCCAATCCGGCTACTTCAATCGCGCCCTGAACGCCTATGGCCGCGAGGGCGAGCCGTGCCGGCGCTGCGGCACGCCGATCCGCCGGGAGAAGTTCATGAACCGTTCGTCGTTCTCCTGTCCGAAATGCCAGCCCCGCCCCCGTCGCTGAGCCTCCTCCCCGCGCGAGAGTGCGTGTCGCCGGCCGACACGCCGGGCACATCGCCGGGTTCACGCACGCTCGCCCGACGGTCGCGATGTAGCCATAAAACCAGGAAAGCAGTATACTGGCTAACATGAAAACGACGCTGGAGTTGCCCGACGAATTGATGCGGGCAATCAAGGTCCGTGCGGCGCAGCAGGACCGCAAGATTAAAGACGTCGTGGCCGAACTGCTCAGGCGAGCCCTGTCGCAGCCGGAGA
Organism: Mycobacterium sp. TH-M106; assembly: GCF_057473765.1. Lineage (NCBI taxonomy): Bacteria > Bacillati > Actinomycetota > Actinomycetes > Mycobacteriales > Mycobacteriaceae > Mycobacterium > Mycobacterium sp. TH-M106. Next base: position 642 of record NZ_JBYCLE010000654.1, read on the forward strand.
GCGCAGCTGCAGCTCCAGGGCCGCGGCGGGTCCAGCTGCCATTGGTGCAGTGTGGCGTTGCAGCTGGCCCGGAGATGACGCCGCAGCGTGTCGCCGCAGCCCTGCTCAACCAGGATGCCGATTGGTCGTCCGGGCGCGGCGATGCTGCTGTGTGACACCAACGTCTGGTTGGCGCTGGCGCTTTCTGGGCACGTGCACCACATGGTCACACGCGCATGGCTGGACACGGTCGACGAACCCGGCGTCATCCACTTTTGCCGCGCCACCCAGCAGTCGTTTCTCCGGCTGCTGACCAACCGCACAGTGCTGGGTGCATACGGCAGACCGCCGCTGAGCAACGACGAAGCGTGGGCCGCCTATGCGGCGTTGCTGGACGACGACCGCATTGTCATGACCAACCGAGAACCCGACGGTCTGGAGGCCCACTGGCAGGCGTTCGCGGCACGCCGGTCGGTAGCACCCAAGGTCTGGATGGACGCGTATCTGGCCGCATTCGCGCTCACGGGTGGGTTCGAGTTGGTGAGTACCGACTCCGACTTCACTCAGTACAGCGGGATCGCGCTGCGGCTGCTCACCACGTCATGAACGGTCGAACTTCTCCCCGCTACCGGCCGATCTCGACGCAACGTAAGCCGCCGGCGGTACAAAAGAACCCATGACGAAATTGTGGGTCGAACGCCCGCACGCCCAAGTCGGGCACCACGGTCGCCTTCACCACGTTCCCTGTGGCTGATGTCCGAGTCTGACGTTCGCCTTGCCGCCTTGGTGCGCGGGCGGGTGCAGGGAGTCGGCTTTCGCTGGTGGACCCGGTCACGTGCGTTGGAACTGGGTCTGAGCGGATACGTCGCCAACCGCATCGACGGACGCGTGCTGGTCGTCGCGGAGGGGCCGCGGGAAACCTGCCAACACCTGCTTGACCTGCTGCAAAGCGGTACCACGCCCGGTCGCGTCGACGCCGTCGTCGCCGACTGGTCGCAAGCGAGCGAGGACATCGACGGATTCAGCGCGCGGTAATCGCGTGCGGACCGGTAGACCGCGGTCGCACGCCGGTAGTCTCACAGGTCGTGCACCTCAAGAGTCTGACGCTGAAGGGCTTCAAATCCTTCGCGTCGCCGACGACTCTGCGCTTCGAACCGGGCATCACCTGCGTGGTCGGGCCGAACGGCTCGGGTAAATCCAACGTGGTCGACGCGCTGGCCTGGGTGATGGGCGAGCAGGGCGCCAAGTCGCTGCGCGGCGGCAAGATGGAGGACGTCATCTTCGCCGGCACGTCATCGCGCGCGCCTCTGGGCCGCGCCGAGGTCACCGTCACTGTCGACAACTCCGACAACACGCTGCCGATCGACTACACCGAGGTGTCGATCACCCGGCGGATGTTCCGCGACGGCGCCAGCGAATACGAGATCAACGGCGCCAGTTGCCGGTTGAT
>NZ_JBYCLE010000655.1:0-4301 GCF_057473765.1 Mycobacterium sp. TH-M106
GCCGCCTCGGTGGCGCGCAGCTGCCAGTTCGCCAGCCAGTGGTGCATGCCGTCCAGGCAGTACGGGTCGTCGAGCTGCGCGGCGACCACCGGGGTGATCCCGAGGCTGATCAGTCGGTGCCGGTCCTCGTCGGCCAGCGTCCGCAGCACCCGCAGCAGCGGAAGGTACGCCGCCGACCAGGACTGATACAGCCACTCTTCACCGACCGGCCAGCGGCCGTGGTGGGCCAGCCACGGCAGATGGGTGTGCAGCACGAGGGTGAACAGGCCGGGCACCGGGGTGGCTTCGACGTGTGCCGTACCGCTCACGGCCGCGCCGCAATCGCAATTAGGTCGAGGCTGTCGTCGATGTGGTGGGTTTTGTCCCGGCCGGCTTCGACGATGTCGAAGTCCGCGGTGGTGACCGCGGCGACATCGCGCGCCAGCTGCGCCGGCCACGGCGCGTCGGCCAGCGCACGCCGGATCTGCGCATCGACGACGGAGCCGCCGTGGCGGGCATCCATTCGCCGCAACACCGGCCCGTGAAAAACCCCGTGCACCTCGCCGACCGTGAAGCCCGCATCGGAGATCAGCGCCCGCAGTTCGGCGGCGTCGAATTCGCGGGTGTGAAACGGGTTGATCGGACTGTCCCGGCCGCCGGAGAAGGTGATGCGGTTGGGGGTGGACACCATCAGCAGCCCCTTCGGGCGCAGCACCCGGGCGCATTCGGTGAGGAATTGGGGCTGGTCCCACAGGTGTTCGATGACCTGGAAATTGACAACCACGTCGACGGATCCGCTCGGCAGCGGAATCTCGGCGAGGTTGCCCTGCATCGCCTGCACCCGGGGGTAGTGGGCACGGACATGGGCCACCGCGGCGTCGTCGTAGTCCAGTGCGACCACCCGGTGTGCCACCCGTGCGATCAGGTCGGCACCGTAACCCTCCCCGCAGCCGGCTTCGAGCACGTCGCGTCCGGCGCAGCGCGGCGCCAGCCGCTGGTAGACCACCTCGTGACGGCGGAACCAGTAGTTCTCGGTGTCCAGTCCGGGAATGGTGCGCTCCCCGGTCAGCACCAGAACGGTGTCGCCGGGCGATGCGGTACCGCCGGAGGATGTCGCGGGCTTCATAGCAGAGGCAGGCTACCTCCGCCTGGCAGCCTCCAGCGAACTGCAGGCCTCTGCCCACCCCCGGGAAGGCCGTTCATCGGCCCGCTACGCTGTACACGCGAACCGCACGGATTTACCGGCGACCACGACGCGCAGTGCGGTCGCGTGACGCGTGACCCAGTCCTGCGACCGGTTGTCGCAGGACCTTTTCCGAGGAGGACGAGCCACACCGATGACGAACATTGTGGTCCTGATCAAGCAGGTCCCCGATTATGCGGAGCGCAAGTTCAACACCGACGACTTCACCCTGGACCGGGCCGGCAGCGACGCGGTGCTCGACGAGATCAACGAGCGTGCCGTCGAACAGGCGCTGCAGATCAAGGAGAAGGAGGGCACCGAGGGCAACGGGAACTCGGTGACCTTGCTGACCGTCGGCCCCGAGCGGGCCGGCGACGCGATCCGCAAGGCGCTGTCGATGGGAGCCGACAAGGCGGTCCACGTGCTCGACGACCGCATGCACGGCTCCGACATCATCCAGACCGCCTGGGTGCTGGCACGGGCGCTGGGCACCATCGAGGGCACCGACTTGGTGATCGCCGGCAACGAGTCCAGTGACGGCGCCGGCGGGGCGGTGCCGGCCGTCATCGCCGAGTACCTGGGCCTGCCGATGCTCACCTACGTGCGCAACCTGACTGTCGACGGCGGCAAGGTCACCGCCGACCGGGAGACCCCCGACGGGGTGTTCACGCTGGAGGCGACGCTGCCGGCGGTGGTGAGCGTCAACGAGAAGAACCCCGAGGGCCGCTTCCCGTCTTTCAAGGGCATCATGGCCGCCAAGAAGAAGGAAGTCACCGTGCTCTCCCTGGCTGAGATTGGGGTCGAAGCCGACGAGGTCGGTCTGGCCAACGCCGGTTCGACGGTGACCGCGTCGACCCCGAAGCCGCCCAAGACCGCCGGTGAGAAGGTCACCGACGAAGGCGACGGCGGTACCAAGATCGCCGAATATCTGGTCGCCCAGAAAATCATCTAGGCACACCAAACCACACAGGGCCACCAGACCACATAGGGAAGAGACGACATGGCTGAAGTACTGGTGCTCGCCGAGCACGCCGACGGGGAGCTGAGAAAGGCCAGCTCCGAATTGATCACCGCAGCCCGTGCGCTGGGTGAGCCGGCCGCGGTCGTGGTCGGCGCGCCGGGCACCGCCGCGCCGCTGGTCGACGGGCTGAAGGCTGCCGGGGCCGCCAAGATCTACATCGCCGAGTCCGACACGGTGGCCGACCACCCGGTCACCCCGGTGGTCGACGTGCTGGCTGCGCTCGCGGAATCGACCACCCCGGCGGGGGTGCTGTTGGCCGCCACGGTCGACGGCAACGAGGTCGCCGCCCGGCTGGCGGCGCGGATCGGGTCCGGTCTGCTGGTCGGCGTCATCGACGTCAAGGCGGGCGGGAAGGTGCTGTACTCGGTCTTCGGTGGGGAGTTCACCGTGGAGGCCCAGGCCACCGGGGACACCCCGGTGATCACCGTGCGGGGTGGATCGGTGGAGCCCCAGCCCGCCGCCGGCGCGGGCGAGCAGGTCACCGTCGAGGTGCCGGCACCCGCCGAGAACGCCACCAAGATCACCGCGCGTGAACCCGCGGCCGCCAGCGAGCGCCCGGAGCTCACCGAGGCCGCCATCGTGGTGGCCGGCGGGCGCGGAGTCGGCAGTGCGGAGAACTTCCACGTCGTCGAGGAGCTGGCCGACGCGCTGGGTGGCGCGGTCGGCGCGTCGCGCGCGGCGGTGGACTCCGGGTACTACCCCGGGCAGTTCCAGATCGGCCAGACCGGGAAGACAGTGTCGCCGCAGCTCTACATCGCGTTGGGCATCTCCGGGGCTATCCAGCACCGCGCCGGTATGCAGACGTCCAAGACCATCGTGGTGGTCAACAAGGACGAGGAGGCGCCGATCTTCGAGATCGCCGACTACGGCATCGTCGGTGACCTTTTCAAGGTCGCCCCACAGCTGACCGAGGCGGTCAAAGCCCGCAAGGGTTAGGTCTTCCAGCGAAGGCAGCCACGTCTGGCGTGCCGGGGCCTCCGCGTCCCCCACAAGTCGTCACCGAGCGTACATCGACGCGTTACGCGGTGATTGCTCCAGCGTCCCGCGGATAGGGAACTGTGCTGACTGTGAGCACTGCATCCGTACTGATCGCCGCCGATCCCGCCTCCTCTTCCCACCCGTCGACCGACACCCCGCGGTACTCGCTGCTGGTGACCACGGACCCCGCCCTGATCGAAGCCGCGCAGCGGCTGCGCTACGACGTGTTCAGCACCGAGCCGGGCTTCGTTCTGCCCGGCTCCGCCAGCAGCTCCGAGGGCTTGGATGCCGATCGATTCGACCAATACTGCGACCACCTGGTGGTGCGCGACGACGACTCCGGTGTCCTAGTCGGCTGCTACCGAATGCTGCCCCCAACCGGTGCGATCGCCGCCGGCGGGCTCTACAGCGCCGGTGAGTTCGACGTCACCCCGCTGGACCCGCTGCGGCCGTCACTGGTCGAGATGGGTCGCGCGGTGGTGCGGCCCGGCCACCGCAACGGCGCGGTGGTGCTGCTGATGTGGGCCGGCATCCTGGCCTATGTGGACCGGTACGGATACGAATTCGTCTCCGGTTGCGTCTCGGTCCCGGTCCACGGCCAGGGACCGCCCGGCAGCCAGATCCGCGGTGTCCGCGACCTGGTCCGGCGCCGCCACGCATCGCCGTACCGCTTGACACCGCACCGGCCGGTGGTAGTCGACGGCCGCGGCCTCGACGAGATCGCGCCGCCGGCCCGCCCGGTGGTACCGCCGCTGCTGCGCGGCTATCTCAGACTCGGTGCGCGGATCTGCGGAGAGCCGGCCCACGACCCGGAGTTCGGCGTGGGCGACTTCCCGGCGCTGTTGGCCAAACGCGACGCCGACGCCCGCTACCTGCGCCGTCTGCGGTCGGTGGCGGCGGCCGCCGATGCGGCAGACGCGCCGACTCGATGAGCCGGTACGACAGTCCGTGGCTGCCCCGGCCGTCGTGCACCACCGCTTGCCTGCGAGGCCCGGTAGAACGGTCGTCGCCGTTGGTGGTGGCGGTGCGGATCGTGCTGGCGGCGCTGCTGGTGCTGGCCCTGCCGCTGCTGGCGGTACCGGTTCCGGGCAGATCCCAGGTGCATCGCGGCTGCTGCCGGCTGGCGCTGCGCTGTTTCGG